>JAJXYI010000620.1 GCA_021780625.1 bacterium
AAAGGGTGATGCGCCGCGCGCGATCGGACTTTATCGCGAGGCGCTGGCGCTCCGTCCCGGCGACGCCCAGGTGCAATGTCAGCTCGGCCTGCTGGAATACGGTGCCGGCAGGGTGGAGGAGGCGCGCGAGGAGATGACGGTCGCGCTGCGAGCGGATCCTGCGCTCGCAGCGCGCACGCTGGAGATTGCGCGTGGGGCGATTCAAAAGGGCGACGGCGATGGCGCCCTCTTCCTCTTCCGTGTCGTGCTCGCGGTTCAGCCTGAGAATTCGGAGGCGAACGGTTGGCTGGGTGCGCTCCTCCTTGCGCAGGGAGATGCGGCGGGTGCGATCGGACCCCTGCGCCTTGCGGCTGCCGGCGCCCCGCATTCGACGGAGGTGCAGCTGGCCCTCGCACGCTGCGCGGCCCGGCTGGGACGGGAAGCCGAGGCCGCGGCCGCGCTGGCGAAGGCGGAAGCGGATGCGGGCGACCACGCGGAGGTGCTCGCGGGCGTTGCGGCCGAGCAGGCGCAGCTCAGAAACTTTTCCGCGGCGGCGAGGATCTTTCGCCGGGTGGTCGCCCTCGAACCCGAGAATGCGAATGCCCACGCGTCCCTCGGCTATTTCTTGCTCGTCACCGGCGACCGCGCCGGCGGGCTCGCCGAATGGCGCCGGGCGCTTCAACTCGATCCCAATTTGCCCGGACTGCGCGAACGGCTGGATCAGGCGGAACGTTGACAGCGATGCGGTGAACAGAAGGTAGCGACGGTAACGAAGAGCGCTCAGAGATGCAGAGCCACTGGGCTGAAACGGCGCTCAAGAAGTCGGCGAATTCGGAGACGCATTTTCCGTCACAGTCCAGCCAACCCTGCTGCGGTGGGACGATCCGCTCTTCGTTACCTTCGTTTCCTTCTGTTCAATTCCCGCCCCGATTCCATTCAACCGCTGCTTCTCCGAAAGCGTGCGGGCGGGACTCCGCTCCAGCGCCGGAAGGCTGCCGAGAACGAATAGGCTGACGAGTAACCAACCCGGTGTGCGATCGACTCGAGCGTCTGTGTCGTGGACCGCAGCATCGAACCCGCGCGACGCAGCCGGAGGTGGGTGAGGTGATTGGCGGGACTGCGTTGATGGTGGCGATGACAGAGCCGCCTCAGGTGCTCCTCGCTCATGCAGGCGACCGCCGACATCTCCGCCATCGTCCACGCATGCGCGAGGTCGGCTTCGACCGCGCGCCACAGCTTCGCGAGCCGGGCATCGACCGCGTCGGTTCCGGCCAGCCTCCGTGCGCTGGCATCGAGGACAGTCACCAGAGCCTCCATGACTGCTGGGTTCGCTGCGCCGGCGGCCTCGCGGGTCAACAACCGGATTGTGGATACAAAGTCCGTGGCGTCGGCATCGATGAGTTCCGGACGCCGTCCCTTGAGCGCCGGAGCCGCCTCGGTGTCGTCGAAAAACACCCAGGCGATCGTCCAGGGTCCGCTCCCTGCGATCTCGAAGGCGTGATGCACGCCCACCGGTGCGAGCAGCACGCGGCCCGGTTTCCATTCCACCGAACGCCCGTCCACCAGCGTCCGGCCGCGACCATCGATCGACGCGGCGACGTGGCTGTGGACCGAGTTCAGGCGGACCATTCGGTAGGGCGGCCGAAGCACGCTGATCCCGATCCAGATGAAGGGTGCGTTCCGAAGCACCGGATAATGCCGACTGTCGAGCATGTGCTCCCGGCAGCCTCCGCCGATGAGGTGGGTTTCGCGTATGAATTCGGGGGGTGGCAGCATTGGCATTCGGGGCTCCGCTCTGCTAGCATCGCATGTGAGTCGTCTCGACAACACCGTCCCTTCATTACGGTTCCCTATGCGCTCCCAATTCTATCCCGCCCTCGCCCTGCTTGCCCTTGTCTGCCTCGCACCCGCCGCCAGCCTCCACGCCCAGGAACTCCAGGTGTCCGCCGCCCGAAAAGCGGAGGCGGTGCAACCACTGCACGTCGCGGCCACGCTTCCGGTTCCCAGCCTGACCTCGGTCCAGCCTGGCGAGGTGACCCTGCTTCCGGGCCTGTTTCGCGCGCGGCGCGAGCTCACCAAAGCCTACCTTAAACGGCTCACCACCGACGACATCCTCCAGAACTACTACCTCGAGGCCGGCATTTCGGTGGACAAGCCCTACGATCAGCTCATGCAGGGCTGGGAGGCGCCGTCCAGCCAGCTGCGCGGACACTTCGCCGGACACTGGCTCTCGGCCGTCGCCCATTTCGCGGCGACTGACCACGATCCGCTGATGGCGGAGCGCGCCTCCGAGGTGGTCGAGGGCCTGAAGCGCTGCCAGGCGCTGAACGGAGGCGAGTGGGTCGGTTCCATTCCCCGGAAGTATTTCCGTATCCTCGAGGAGGGGAAACGCTTCATCTGGTCGCCGCAGTACACGCTGCACAAGACGATGATGGGTCTGTTCGATGACTACGTGTATCTGAACGACAAGGACGCGCTCGCGGTCGACAGCCGCTCGGCGGACTGGTTTCTCTCGTGGACCGACCACCTGCTGAAGGAGGGCAAGGAGAACGTGATCTACAGCGGCGAGAGCGGCGGAATGCTAGAGCTCTGGGCGGAGCTCTACGGAGCGACCAAGGATCCGCGCTACCTGACGCTCGCCTCGCGCTACGACATGCCCGACATGTTCCGCTCGCTGCTGGCGGGCGGGGATCCACTCACCGACGACCACGCCAATGCCAGCATTCCCTGGGTCCAGGGAGCGGCGAAGGTGTACGACGTCACCGGCGATCCGACCTACCGCAAGATCGTCGAGGACTTCTGGAAGGACGCGGTGACGGATCGCGGGATGTTCGCCACGACGGGCGCAAATGCAGGGGAATTCTGGATACCGCGCGGCCAGTTCGGCCGTTTCCTCGGCGACCGCACGCAGGAGCACTGCACCGTGTATAACATGGTCCGCGTGGCCCAGGACCTGTTCCGCTGGACCGGCGATTCCCGCTATGCGGACTACATTGAGCGCGCCCTCTACAACGGCATCCTCGCCCAGCAGAATCCCGAGACGGGCATGGTCACCTACTTTCTGCCGATGGCTCCGGGCGCGAAGAAGGTCTGGAGCACGGAGACCCACGACTTCTGGTGCTGCCTCGGCACCTCTGTGCAGGCGCAGGCCATGTACGAGGGCCTGATCTATTACCGCGCTCCGGACGGCGTCACGGTCAGTCAGTACATCCCTTCCGAGGCGAAGTTTGGGGACGCCGGACACCAGATTCGAATCGAGCAGACGGTGGATACGACGGGGGACCGGTCCAACTTCACCCGGCCCGACGCCACGACGGAGTTTGTGGTCCATCTCGCGGTCTCCTCCGACGACGGGCGCCCCTGGACGCTGCGTGTCCGCCAGCCCGCGTGGGCGATCGGCCCCGGACAGGTGACCATCGATGGTAAGGCGGTGGAGGTGCCGGTGTCGAAGCTCGGCTTCCTCGAAATCCGCCGCCCGTGGACCTCGGCCAAGGTTGCGATCACGTTCGGCAAGCGCATCACCCGCGAACCGTTGCCCGGCGACGCGCGCCGGTTTGCCCTTCTCGACGGGCCGGTGGTGCTCGCCGCGTTGACCGACCGTGAACCCCAGCTGACCGCGAATGCTGCCATCACGCCGCAGTACGAGCATATCTACGCCGCCGGTAGCTCCTGGCAGTCCGGTCACTTCCTCGCGGATACAACCCGGGGTGCGGTTCGCCTCGTGCCCCTGTACGAGGTGGTAAACCAGACCTACTGCGTGTATTTTTCGACCGCGCCCTGAGACGGACATTGTCCGAAAAATGGCGAGCCGGCTTGTCCGGCGGCACGTGAGTCATTCGTTGAAGGAGGGTAGGGGGAGCCCCAATGGCTCCCCTGAATTCAACACCGCTCGCTCCCGACATGACCTCGCCCACCACCCACACGATCCGGCTGCACCGCGTCGTCCGGACGACTCCCGAAAAGCTCTACCGCGCCTTCCTCGATGCCGCCGCGCTGGCCCGTTGGCTGCCCCCGCACGGATTCCTCGCCACCATTGATCACCTGGAGGCCCATGTCGGCGGCACGTTCCACATGTCATTCACCAATTTTTCCACGGGCAAGGCACACTCCTTCGGCGGCACGTACCTGGAACTCGTTCCGCACGAGCGCATCCGCTACACGGACCGCTTCGACTGCCCGGACCTGCCCGGCGAACTGTGCGTCACCGTGACGCTGCGGAAGGTCTCCTGCGGCACCGACCTGAGCATCGTGCAGGAGGGAGTGCCGGCTGCGATTCCGGAGGAGGCGTGTTACCTCGGATGGCAGGAGTCGTTGGCGCAGCTGGCGAATCTGGTCGAGCCGGAGATTCCGGATTGACCGGAGCGATTCCCAACTGCGCAGCCGCATTTGAACCACGGAGACGCAGAGCGTCTGGGTCGCAACGCCCCCCCCTGAAAGGATTGGCCACAAGAAACACAAAAAGGCGCCAGGGTTGCCGACCCTGATCGGAGCGCGCTTATAAGCGCACGCAGGGCAAAGCCGATGCCCCTGGAATTTTGTGTTTTTCGTGGCGATTCAATTCAGTGGACACAGGGCTGATCGGTGTGCCCGGCGGGTTAGGGATAACCCCGCCCCACCGAGCAGCGTGCGCTCGTTGGCGCCCGGGCGCAGGGTGGAATCGTGATTCCGCACTCCGTGCGGCTGCCTGCCTCGGTTGGTACGATGCGGCCTTCGACTCATTCAACGTGGACGTCGGTTGGCGTTTCGCAGGCCGGCGCCTCGGGCCATTGTCAGGGGCATCAAACCAGCCCCGAAACCCCTCCTGGTGCTTGCCCTCGTCCTTGGCGCGCTTGCCGCCTCCGCACGCGGCGCAACTGCGCTCGTCGATGTCGCCAACGAGCATCAGGTGATCCGCGGCTTCGGCGGCGCAACCGCCTTCATGCCGACCCAGCCGCTGGCGGCCTCCGATCTGGACACCTTGTTTGGAAACGGCCCCGGGCAGATCGGCCTCACGCTCCTGCGCATCCGGGTCGCCTCCGACGACGCCTGGCGCGCGGTTGAACTTGCGAACGCCCTGGGCGCGGAGCAGCGCGGCGCGCAGGTGATCGGCACGCCCTGGTCGCCGCCGGCCTCGATGAAGACCAACGGCAGCCTGATCGGCGGTTCGCTGAAAACGACCTCCTACGCCGATTACGCCACCTATCTCAACGACTTTGCCCGGATGATGGCCGCGGCCGGGGCCCCGCTATACGCCATTTCGGTCCAAAATGAGCCGGACATCAACGTCACCTACGAGTCCTGCGATTGGACCGCCGCCCAGATGCTCGATTTCTGCCGAAACTACGCCGGCGCGATCACGGCCACACGTGTCATCGCCCCCGAGTCGTTCCAGTTCAACCACGCCCTCTCCGATCCGATCCTCAACGACGCCATGGCCGCGGCCCACGTCGACATCATCGGCGGGCATATCTACGGCGGCGGGCTCGCCGATTATCCGCTCGCCCGCCAGAAGGGAAAGGAGGTCTGGATGACCGAGCACCTTGACCTGTCCACCGACTGGCCGGGTGCGCTCGCGACAGGCAGGGAGATCAGCGACTGCCTCGCGGTTGCCAACTTCAACGCCTATTTCTGGTGGTATCTGAAACGTTATTACGGCCCGCTCGGCGAGGATGGCGTGGTCACGAAGCGTGGCTATGTGATGGCGCAGTTCGCCAAGTTCATCCGTCCCGGCTACGTGCGCGTGGAGGCCACGGAAAACCCCGCCACCGGCGTCCACGTTTCGGCCTACGCGGGAGGCAGGCTGGTGATCGTCGCGGTCAACCAGCAGGCGTCCGCGGTCCAGCAGGATTTCTCGGTGGTCGACGGAACGGTGAATTCGCTGACCCCATGGACCACCTCCGCCAGC
>JAJXYI010000343.1 GCA_021780625.1 bacterium
GCTCGTTCCCGCTCTCCCAGGCCATGATCGTGGGGTCGTCGTTGTAGGGCACCCGGGTGATGGTGTTCACGCGGGTGACCAGCGTCTTCACGAGCGCCCGGAAGTCTGCCTGGACGCGCGGGTCGGAGTAGAAGTCCTTCGCGGTCTTTCCACGGAAGCGCGAGAATTCGTCGATGCCACCCCACCAATGCCACTGGTCGATGAAGGGAATGATGAGGCGTATCCTGTATTTGCCGCACAACGCGATCATTCGGTCGTAGTCGCGCATCAGGTTCTCGTCGTATTCACCCGGTGCAATCACATGGCTTGGTCCCCGGGCATTTCGTCGGCCGCCCGCGATGGAAAGCGTGTAGATGCGGATCACCCGCCCCCCCATCTGCGCCACGCTGCGGATGGCGTCCTCCTGCTCCCAGGCGCTGATCCGGTGCCACGATGGATCCTCGGTGATGGCCAGGTCCGGCACGTCGAACGAGGCGAACCGGAACTCGCGGTTTCCCTTCATCAGCATGTCGCCGGAGCGGGTGATGAACCGAAAAGGCCGGGCGGCGCCGGCGGCGAGCAGGCTCCCCGCGGGACAGAAAGCCAGAGCGAGGGCGATTGCGGCGAGGAGCGGAGTTCGGCGGAGGGGCATGAGGAGAGGAACGGGCTGGGTTGGTTTCGGAGCGGTGCGGCCGCGCTCGGAGTCAGCCTTTCGGCACGAGGGAATAGCCTGCGTTGGCGGCGGCGCGTTCGATGATCTCGACGTCGCTGGTGCCGCGAAACCCGGAGCATGCCGCTGCGACGCGTCGGCCGTCGGGGGCCAAGAGCGGCACGCCGCCCTCCCAACCGACGAAGTCGGGTCGCTGGATCCCGAAGGGCTCCTCGTCGATCTTCCCGGCGTAGACGAGTTCCTCGAAGCGCCCGGTGTGGATGCCCGTACGCCAGCTTTGGAGAAGCTTGCGAACGCCGACCTCGAAGCACTTTTGGAGGACTGCGGCATCAGTGCCGAAGAGACGCCCGCCGACTTCTCCGTCGGGGCCGATGGCAAGAACGACGCAGTTGCCCTGGTTCCAGCGGGTATCGTCGGGATTTCCGGCGTAGTCCGGGTAGAGGCGGGCGACTTCCTCGACGAGACGTGGGATCGATGCTTCGTTGCTCATGGGAGTGAATTGGAGGCGGAAGGTGGCTGCGTTGCTTCGGGGGCGGTGCGGGCGGACTCGCCTCAGTGTGCGCGAACCGGCGGCTCGCCCCGATGCGGCGGCAGGTCCGCGATCTTCTCGAAGATCCAGAACGCCCAGTTGTTTCCCCGGCGGTAATGGAAGGTGAGCAACTGGGGGCCCGCCTGGGGGAAGGTGATGGTGGCGATCCTGCCGAAATCCCAGTAATGCCAGCCCTGGGTCGCCCGGGGGAGCTTGACGCCGGCGGCGAATTTCCCGTCGAGGTCGAACCAGATGCGGGCAAGCGGCTTCCCGGCGGCGTCCCGGTTCACTTCCTTTTCGGGATAGGTGTAGAGCGCCTTCACGCTATAGACGCCTGGGGTGACGACATTGACCGTGTAGTTGGTCCATTCGCCGTCGGAGGCCCACCCGATGTAGAATTGGTTGATCGGGGGATTCACCGGGTTGGGGTGGTTGAGATCGGCCCAATCCTTGACGTACGAGAGGTCGACTCCCTCGTGCTCGCGAAAATGCCAGATGTATTCCCCGGCGTGTTTGCGCATGTGGTTGTAGGGCTTTTCCTCGCGGTTCAGCACCCCGCTGCCCTCGTTTTCCGGAGTCGTGTCATGGTACGCCACGCCTTCCCCGCCGAGATCGTAGAGCGCGCATTGGACGATGCCCGGAATGTTTGGCGGGGGCGTGTTGTGATAGGCGTCCCTGAAGGGCTTGCCCCGGTAGGATGCGGGGATGGAGGCGAAGAGGGCGGGCGCCGCAAGGGCGGCCGCGAGGATAAGGCGGATGCCATGTCGGGAACGAATTCGATGCTTCATTGCGGGTTTTCCGGTTCAGAGATGAGGCTGGTGAAACTTTGCGCCTCCAGTTGGAAATGGGTCGTCCCGTCGACGACGCCTTTGACGGCCATGAGCTGCATGCCGCGTGTGGCGTCAGTCACGTAAACCGCCAGATGGTGAACGGAGGGCGGCAGCCCGGTGACGGTGGCCATGCGCGTCGCGCCGTTGTTGACCAGATGCAGGGCGTAGCGTCCGCCCGCGGAATCGCCCAGCGCGGCGCAGGTGATGTCGGGCTTGTCGCAGCTGAGCGGCAGCCAGAATGCGTCCGGCACTTCGCCGAGCTGCTTGAGGCACCAGAAACGCTGGGTGGGGCGCAGGGGGCCGTTGTCGCCGTAGATTCCGCCGCCTGCGAGCAGCGAGTAGTCGGCGTTGAGCTGCCAGGGCATGATCGTGCTCACCTGTCCCACGGCTCCGGAGCGCACGTACTCGTCGATCTCGGACTGGGCGATCCAGGGAGTGACCCAGGCAAGCGGATACCGGTGCGCGGCCGAATCACAGCCGCCCTCGGTGAGCATCAGCGGCAGATTCGTGGTTTTCGCGCTGGCGAGCCAGCACTTGAGGTCGTCGTCGGTGACCCCGTGGTACGAATGAAACGAGACGGCCCCGAGGAAGCGCCAGATGCCGGGATCGGCGACCGTGGCGTCGACCAGGTGGTTCGCAGCCGAGGTCCCGGCGCCGGTGTCGCCGAGGAGAAGCTTGGTGACGAGCCCGTGTTCGGCGAAGGCCTCGCCGAGCGCGCGGTTCGCGCGGGCGTGCTCCGCGGAACTCTGGTGAACCTCCACGCCGTAGTCGGGCTCGTTGAACGAGAACAACCGCACCTCGATCCCGTAGTGGTCCTTGAGGAAGACAAGGAAGTCGGCGATGGAGTCGGCGATCTTCCCGAGCTTGGCGTCGTCGAGGGCGACGCCCTTCTCCAACCGGCGCGAGTGATCGACGGCCCAGTCGGGAGGAACCCAGACGCTCGCGATCAGGGGGATGTGCCGAGCTGCGAGCTTCGTGGCGATCGCGATCTGCCGATACAGGTGGGGGGAAGCGCGACCGGAAAGGATCTGCGCGGCGGCGTTGCCGTCTTCGGTGGGCTGCCATTGGTCCCAGAGCAGTGCGATGCGCGCCCAGCGCACTTTGAGGTTCGCGAGGCAATAGTCCACGACCTGGTCATCAAGTTCCGGATACTGCATCCGGAAGTTGCCTCCTATGCCGTCGAAGCGCCGACCGGGTTTCAGGGGGTCGAGTCCGAACGTGACGGGGCTGGTGTCGATCGTGCCGTTCACCCCAATCGCATAGCTTGTTTCGGAGCGCGCGCCGGGCCGGGCGGATTCCGGCAGCACCTGGAAATAGACCTGGAAGTCGGCGTCCTGGAGCTTCGGATCCGAACGTACGAACCGCAGGCGCGGGTGGGGATCGTTGAGGTAGGCGGGCTGATCCACGAAATTCTGGCGCAGGATCAGGGTGGTGGGGCGGTCAGCGATCACCTCAATGCTTCGATGGGCCCCGACAACGCGGAAGCCCTTCGCGCGAAGCTGCGCGATCGCGTCCATGGATCCCAGGTGGTTCGCGAGCACGCCCACTGGCTGCGAGTCCGCGCCGATCCATTCGATGCGAGCCCCGAGATAGTCGCGGGCCGGAAGATCGATGCAGAAATAGGCGCCCGCCATGGGCAGCTTAGCACCCAGTTCAACCCGGAGGTCCACGCGCGCCCTGCCTCTGCCCGTGTCGGTGATCTTCGTCACGTAGTCGAGCTTGGTTCCCATCAGGAAGTGACTGCACCGGTATGTCTTCCCCTGGAGCGTGAAGCTCGGCGTCCCCTCCCAATTGTATTTCGAGGATTGCACGAACCCGGACCAGTCCGGGTTCACCGCCCGGAGGGAGCTCTCGAAGTTCATCCGCTGGCCCTGGATTTCGATGCCCACGAGGTTTCCCCAGGGGGCGGCGAGAGGTTGGGAGCGAAGCGGTGTTCCCAGGCTGAGCATGAAAGCAGCCATGGCTGACGCCAGAAGGAGAGGGTGAAGGTGAGCGCGGGGGTTGGCGCGGCCAGAACGTGTTGATTGCATCGTGTACGCCCCCACCGGGAACGCCGGGGTTTGCTTTCGGGGGGGTGCGCGGCACGATATCATTCCGAGCGACGGGCACCTAGGAACTCCCTTGTTTGAAAGGTGAATTTCGTTGCCTCGAAGTCCCGAGGATCCCGATTCCGTGCCGGCGTTCCGGGGGAGGAGTCATCCAGCCCGCGCTCGCGTCGCTCAGGGGGTGACGCCGGTCACGCCCCAGAGCGTGAGAACCCCTGAATCACCTTTTTCGATACGAACGCCCGTCAACGTGCGGCGCGCGTCGGGTGCGAGGTCGATGCCGACGAGGTAGTGATGGTCCTTTTCCATCATGCGGTTGTCCTTGCCCCACTTCCCCAGGTTGCCGGCGAGGTTGCAGAGGCGCGGGTCGTTGTCCTGGGCAGGAAAATACCAGTCCGGCACGGTCAGGCGCTTCTGCACGCTGGATCCGTCGGCATAGGAGAGGGTGACCGTCAGCAGCGACTTGCCGAGACCGCTCATGCAGAAGATCCATAGCTGGCGGTAGTGGGTCGGAGGCACGGCGATTTTGAAATCATCTCGTCCGACCGATCGATGCACCTGGTCGCCGGTAGCCCGTGCGTCGCTGAAATGGAGCCGCACCCGGGGATGGCTGGCGGTGGCTGGAAAGAGGCCGTCGTCGGGCAGGGCCCGGGGATTGGCGTCGCCCATGCGGAGCGCCGCCGAGCACGTGGCTTCGCCGCTTCCGGCGTTGTCGAGTGCGTCGGTCCACGGCACGAGGCGCCCTCCCGACAGGGTGGTGACGATGCGCGCGTTGAGCAGCGACGTCAGGTCGACTTGCAGGGTCGCGGCGGTGGCCGGGAGGGAGCCCGTGATGATGAACATCGCCGCCAGGAATCCGAACCGCAGCGTACGACTCCGACTGACGGTTTCGGTCGCGTCGATCCGATGTCGGGTGGCATTCGGGGGCATGGTGAGGGTGGGTTGCCGGGTTGGGGCGTTCATGAAGACGCGGGGCGGCTCTCCAGCGCCCGTCGGAACAGGGGTTCGAGTTCGTCGGCGACCTGCCTGTGCGCGGCGCCGTCGGGATGAAGGGTTCCGCGCCGGCCCGTGAAATGGGGGATCTCCACGATCCGGATACGCGGGTCGCCCAGGCGCCTCACCACTTCCTCGAGGTAGGCTCGCAGGACGGACTTGGCGGGCGGCCGGCCGGGGACGTCGACGAGGCTCGGCGAGGTGAGGAGGAAAATCTTGGCGTTCGGAGCGTCGCGCCGCAGCACACGCACGAATTCCGTGTAAGCCTTCACGTAGCCGACCTCTCCCGGAATGCCTCCGTCGAAATCGTTCGTGCCGAGGCAGACGCCTATGACGTCTGGAACGTAGGCGGCCGGGTTCCACCGATGCGCATCGTCGTCGGGCAGGGTGTCCTCGTAGTAATCGGGCGCGCACCGGACCGAGCGGTTGCCCTGCCAGTCGGCGATGACGCCGCGGCCGGGGTAGGCGATGATGTGACACTGGGCGTCGAGCCGGCGGGCAAGGATCCGGGCGAAGGACAGCCTCGCGTCCTCGCGAAGCGCCTTGGTCGCGTCGATCGGCCCCTTGTCCTCCACGGTGGCCGACTGGCCGCAGACGAACGAGTCGCCCAGGAACAGGAGCCTTCGGCTTGGCAGCGGAGCCGGCGCCAGAAATGTGCCGTCCGTGCTGGCCGACATCACATCCAGCACGCCCACGTTGGCGTCGACCCGCTTGGTGATCTCGACGCGATGGATGCCCCCGGTCAGGCCGGCCGCGAGCGGGAGTCGGTGGTCTCCGCGAGGCGCCTGAATCAGTCGCGGCTTTCCGCCG
>JAJXYI010000091.1 GCA_021780625.1 bacterium
GTTGCGGCGAACCGGAAGGTGCGGGCGCGGGCGCGGCGGCGGACATCGTCGAATCCAAAGGTCGCTCAGTTGCTGTTCTGGTTCTGCTGGCTTCCGGAATTCGTGCCGGCGGGCACCGTCGAACCGGAGTCCGAGGACGAGCCGGAGCCGTCGTCAACATTGATCACCGGCACTGAGCCGTCCTGTCCCGACTTCTTCAGCCCGGCATCGAGATCCTGGTCGGACGACGGGCCGCCGATCTGCGGCATCACCGGGGCGGTCGACTGCGACTGGGCCGGTGCGGCGGACGGCGCCGAAGCCTGGTCGTCGGGTTGTGGCACGGGCTGCTGCGACACGGGGACCGATTTCGCGGGCTTCGAGCGCGACTGGCCCGACTTCGGAGCCTTCCAGCCTGGAATAATGAGTTCGCGACCCACGCGGATCATCGCGGGGTTCGAGATGTTGTTCGCCACCGCGATGTCGCCAGCGCGGACACCGTACTTGCGCGCGATCGACCCGAGCGTCTCGCCGGGCTTCACCACGTGCTTGACCGAGCCGGTTCGGGACGCGACCGCCTGTTCGGCGCGCGGCGCGGCGAGATCGACCGGGGCGGCGGACGCCGCGCCGGCGGAAACGGCCTTCGACGGGACGATCAGCTTCTGCCCGATCTGCAACACGGCGCCGGCCTTCAGGTGATTGGCCGCGCGGAGGTCGGCGATGGAAATCTTGTTCTTGTGGGCGATCGTCCAGAGACTGTCGCCGCGTTCCACCGTGACGGTGGTGGCCGGCGTCATCTGCTCGACCGGAGCAGGCTGGAGGGCCGCGGCTGCGGCCGTTCCCGGACGCGTGGGGCTGTAAAGCGCGGGCCCGCTGGCGGGCGCATTCGGGTCGAAGCCGAGTCCCTGAGTGTCGTTCGACATCGGGGCCGACGCGATCGGCGCGGCGTCTCCGCCGGACGAGGACTGGCCGGACGGCACGGAGATCGTGGGCGAGCCAGAGCCCGTATCCGTGGCCGCCACCGGCGGCGGCGGCGTGGACTTCGGCTTCGTGCTGCAGCCGGGGTTGGCCATGATCATGAGAAAGGCGAGCGCGTGGACGGCCGCGACTATGCCGAAGATTTTGAGAACTTTCATGGACGGATTGAGTTTGGGTTTGGTTGTAAATCCAAGACTACGGCGCGGCAATTCGCGCACCGAGGTTTTTAACGAGATTTTCGAACACATCGCCGCGGTGGTCGTAACCGCGGAACATGTCGAAGCTTGCGAAGCCCGGGCTGAGGACCACGTCCGCGCCGGGCCGGGCGTGCGCGGCGGCGGCGGAGACCGCAGCCTCGAGGGAGGCGCAGTCGGTGTATGGAACATGATGGCGCACACAGGCTGCCGACAGGGCCGCCCGCGTCTCGCCGATCAGGAAAGCATGCTCAACCTTGGGTGCGATCCGACGGACGAAGCCGTCGATGTCGCCGCCCTTCGCCCGCCCGCCGGCGATCAGCACGACGGGGGCGCGAAACCGGGCCAGGGCCGCCTCCACCGCGTGGAAGTTCGTCGCCTTCGAGTCGTTCCACCACGAGACGCCTGATACCTCGCCCACTTTCGCCAGGCGATGCCGGCCCAGGCTGAAGGTCCGCGCCGCCGCGTAGAGCAGGTCCGCGGGCAGGCCGCTGCGACTCCACCACGCCGAGGCGATGACGAAGTTCTCCCGCTGCGGGTAGTGCTCGAACACCGTGCCGGCGAGACGTTCGTCCGGGAACAGGCCCTCCGTCGGCACGAGCGAGCCCGCGGGCAGCGCGACGCCGAGCCGCTGCGCATGGGCGCGCACGGAACTCCCCGCCAGCACGAGCGCGCCGGGGGATTGGAGCACGAGCCTGTGCTTGGCCGAAAAATACGCCTCGAGCCCGCAATGCCGCTCGAGGTGATCCTCCGCGAAATTCGTCCACAGCACCGCGTTTGCACGAAACAGGGTCATCGCCTCCGCCTGGAACGAGCTCACCTCGCACACCGCCCACTCACCGTCCGCGCCGCCGTCGCGCTCCGCTACCAGGCGGCTGAACGAGTAGCCGACGTTTCCCGTCGCGAACGCCTCGCGCCCCGCCTGCTTCAGCGCGTGGGCCAGGAACTCGGTGAGCGTCGTTTTTCCGTTGGTCCCGGTGATTGCGACGATCTGTCCGCGCCAGAACAACCACGCAAAGTCCAGCTCGCCGAGGCAGACGCACGCCGCGCCCCGGGCCAGCGCCAGCCAGCGGTGCCCCGCTGGGAATCCCGGCGAGAAGACGACCAGCCGGTGGGCCGAGGACTCCGCCTCGCCAAACGTCGTGCGATCCCCCGCACCGGCCCGCTCGTCGTAAACGACCGCCTCCGCCCCCATCTTCGCCAACAGGTCGCGAACCGAGGATCCGCTCACGCCGCCGCCAAACACCGCGACCGGCGCGCGGAGCAGGGAGGCATGCGTCTCAGGGATCCTCAGGCTCATCGTCAGCGAAGTTTCAGGGTCGCCAGACCCGCGAGGGCGAAGCCCAGCGACACGATCCAGAAGCGCAACACGACCTTCGTCTCGGGCCAGCCCTTCTTCTGGAAATGGTGGTGGATCGGCGCCATCAGGAAGAGCCGTCGGCCTTCCCCGGATACGCGCCGCGTGTATTTGAAAAATCCACACTGCAGGATCACCGAGAGCGCCTCCCAGACGAAGACCCCGCCGACGATGACCAGCGTGAGCGGCTGGTGGATCATGAACGAGATCACGCCGATCAGCCCGCCCAGCGCCAGCGACCCCGTGTCGCCCATGAAGACCTCGGCGGGATGCGAGTTGAACCAGAGAAACGCCATGCACGCGCCGATCAGCGCCCCGAGCACCACCGTCAGCTCGCCCGTCCCGGGCACGTAGCTGATCAGGAGGTAGTCCGACATGCGCGCATTGCCCGCCGCGTAGGCCATGATCGCAAACACCAGCGCCACCGAGATCGTGCATCCGACCGCCAGCCCGTCGAGGCCGTCCGTCAGGTTGATCGCGTTGCTGAAGCCAACGATCCAAAAATACATCAGGAAGAGCAGCAGGAACCAGGGCATCGACGGGATCAGTGCGGTCTTCACGAATGGCACCCAAAACTCCCGGATCTTGTGCGTGCTTTCAGGATGAAGCAGCAGCACGACCACCGCACCCAGCGCCGCAAGCGATTGCCAGCCGATCTTCTCCCACGAGGAGATGCCGTCCCGATTCTTGTGCACCACCTTCAGGTAGTCGTCGCGCCAGCCCGCCACCGTGAGCACGGTGTACACGAACAGGCTCACGAACACCCACACGTTCGGCGCGGCCCAAAGGACCGACGAGAGGAACACCGAGATGAAGATGATCAGCCCGCCCATCGTCGGCGTGTTCTTCTTGTCGAACCGCTTCGCCAGGTCGCCGGTGCGGTCGTCGTCGTAGTGCTGGCCAAATTTCAGCGAGCGAAATCGACGGATGAGCCAGGGCCCGATGATGAAGCCGATGATCAGCGCGGTCGCCGCCGCCAGGAGCGTGCGCACGGTCAGGTACCGCAGCAGCCGCAGCGGGTGGAAGATGTTTTCGTAGTTGGCCAGGTAGGACAGCATGGAAATCAGTGGGCCGCCACGGCGGCTGCGCCCTCGAGCGCCGTTTCGAGCCGGTACTTCCTGCTCCCCTTGACGAACACCGACCCGGTCCATCCGGCCACCAGCGGGGCAGCCTGGGCGGCGTCGGAGATCACGCGCACCTGATCCGGCTCGGCACCCGCCTCCAGCAGGCCGTCCCTCAGGCTCGCGGCTTCACTCCCCACCAGCACCGCCAGGTCTCCCGGGCGCAGGGTGAGCGAACGGCCCACGCCCCGATGGTACGCCGGCGCCTCGGGCCCCAGCTCCTCCATGCATCCCAGCAGGTACAGCGACGGACCCGCGGCGGACGCGAGGTCGCGAAAATTGGCCAGCGCATCCCGCATCGATGCCGGATTCGCGTTATAACAGTCCACGTACAGCAGGCGCCCGCCATCGCGCACCACTTCGCCACGCCAGTGCGCCGGCCCCCACCCGCCGATGCGCTCCTGGATCGTCGCCGGGCTTACCCCGAGCCAGAGCGCCGAGCAAATCGCCAGGGCCACGTTCTGCGCCATGCCCGGCGATACCCTGCGCAGCGTGAATACCAGCGGGGGTGGCGGTCCATACGCGATCGCGATCGCCGTCGTCTCCTCGCGCTGGGTCACCGTGAAATACACCACGTCCTTCGGCGGCACCGCGGGCCGGATCACGTCCGCCGGCTCCAGGATCATCCGGTCCACGCCCAGTTCGCCAAACGCGGGCAGGTCCGCGCATTGACGCGGAAACACGGCCATGCCCGCCGCCCTCACCGCGCGCGGCAGCTTCGCCTTCTCGCGCGCCACCCCCTCCAGGCTGCCCAGGTCCTTGAGATGCGCTTCGGCCACCAGGGTGATGATCGCGACGTCCGGCTCGATCATCGCCGCAAGCGAGTCCATGTCGCCCTCGGCGCTGATCCCCGCTTCGACCACCGCAAACCGATGACGAACCGGATCAATGCGCGTGAGCGTGAGGGGCACGCCGAGGTGGTTGTTGAGATTACCCTCGGTCGAGAGCACCCCGCCCTCCTGCCCGCCCAGCAGCAGGGCCAGCAGTTCCTTCGTCGAGGTCTTGCCGCAGCTTCCGGAAATGCCCACCACCCGGCCTCCAAAGGCGAGACGGTGCGCCCGGGCGATCGCCTGCAGTGCGGCCAGCGGATCCTCAACGACCAGCTGGGGAAGCGAAACCGAGGGATCCGCCCGCGACACGATGGCCGCCCTCGCGCCCGCCTCCATCGCCGACCTGAGAAAATCGTGACCGTCGCGACGGTCCGTACGCAGCGCCACGAAGCACTCCCCCGCCCCGATCCGGCGCGAATCGGCCGAGAACCCGGTCAGGGCCCCGGAGGGCCGGCTGGTCCAGGTTCCACGCGCCCATTCGGCAAGTCGGTCTGGCTGGAAGGCGGGCATGAGGGACTCAGGAGTGCGTCTCCTTGAGCGATTTGATGGCGATCAGCTCGCGGACGACCTGGCGGTCGTCGAACGGGATCACCGTGTCTCCAAATTCCTGATAACTCTCGTGCCCCTTGCCCGCGACCAGCAGGCAGTCGCCGGGCCCGGCCATGTCGAGCGCAAGGCTGATCGCACGGCGGCGGTCATCCACCCACGTGAGCTTCGCCGGGTCGGCGACGCCCTGGCGCATGTCCTCGAAGATGCGCTCCAGCCCCTCGCTGCGGGGGTTGTCCGCGGTCGCGAAGGCGAAATCGGCAAACTCCTGCACGGCCTTCACCATCAGCGGCCGCTTCGTGCGGTCGCGGTTGCCGCCGCAGCCGAACACCACGAGCAGGCGCCCGGGGGTGATCGTGCGCAGCATCCCGAGCGCGTTGCGCAGGGCGTCGTCGGTGTGCGCGTAGTCCACCAGGACGTTGAAGGTCTGGCCTCCTTCGATCCGCTCCATGCGCCCCGCCACGCCCCGGAACGAGGGCAGCCGGGCGGCCATCGCGGCCGGCGAACGCCCCATCGCCCAGGTGGCCGCAAAGGCCGCGAGCAGGTTGCTCACGTTGTACCGACCGATGAGCGGCGACTCGACTCGGAGCGAGCCGTCCGGCCACGCCAGACGGAAGCCCGTGCTCTTGAACGCGAGCGAAACCTCCTCCGCCCGCACCATCGCCTCGGGCGATTCACCGTAGGTCACCACCCGCACCGTGGGATGGTCCGACGCCAGGCGGGCGGCCAGGCGCGCACCGTAGGGATCGTCCAGGTTGACCACCGCCACCTCGGGAATGCGTCCCACCCCGCCCGTGAAGAAACGCGCCTTCACCTCGAAGTACTCGTCCAT
>JAJXYI010000595.1 GCA_021780625.1 bacterium
CTGATCCGCGACGAGTGTATCGCCTTTGCCAATGCGCGTGCGGTCGAGCTGGTCGGCGTCGCCGCCGACCGGGTGCTCGGCCAGCCGTTCATCCAGTTCGTGCATCCCGACCACCGGGCGGCGGTGCGCGAGAATTATGCGCGGCGCATGGGTGGCGACGAGGCGCCGTATCGCTACGTGACGGCCCTCGTGAATTCGGAGGGGAATCCCGTGCCGATCGAGGCGAGCGGGACGGCGATGATGATCGGCGGCGTCAGGACGAATCTGGTGCTCATTCGCGACATCTCGGCCCGGTTGCAGGCGGAGTCGCACCAGCGCGAAGCAGCCCGGCGGCTGGAAGCGGTGAACCGCCGACTCGAGAAATCCACGGCCCAGGCTCGCGAACTCGCGAGCCGGGCGGAAGAGTCCGACCGCAGCAAGGCGGAGTTCCTGGCGAATGTGAGCTGCGAGCTGCGCACCCCGCTTTCGTCGGTGCTCGGCATGACCGAGCTTCTTTTGTCCGAGGCCTTCGGTCCGGTCAACTGGTCGCAGCGCGAGGCGCTTCAGTCTGTCGACGAAAGCGGTCGGCATCTTCTTGACCTGATTGGCGACATCCTGGACATGGCGCGCCTGGAGTCGGGGCATCTGGAGCCCAAGCCGGCCGACGTCGATCTCCACGATTTGTGTGCGGTTTGCATGCGATTCATCGCGCTGCCGGCCTCGCGGAAGGGGGTGAATACCCTGGTGGAATGGCGGGGCGCGCCGGCGCGGGTCTCGGTGGATTCGCGCATGCTTCGGCACATCCTGGTGAATCTGCTCGGAAACGCGGTGAAGTTCACCCCCTCCGGCGGAAGCGTCGCCTTGGTTGTGTCCCAGCAGGCCGGGGACAACGCAATCGACTTCGCCGTGTCGGACACCGGGATCGGCATCAGCCGCGAGCGCCTGGAGGCGATCTTCGAGCCGTTCGAGTCGGGCGGGCGCGGGGCGGGTCGCGGTGTGGGGCTCGGGCTCACTATGGCCCGGCGTCTCGCGACGGTGTTGGGCGGAACGCTCATGGCCCGGAGCACGCCGGGGCTGGGAAGCTCGTTTACACTTCGGATTCCGTGTCCCCCGGTGCCTGCGGAGCCGGCGCCCGCCGTTCCGGCGAACGAATCCCTACTGGGAATGCGCATCCTCGTCGCCGAGGACGAGCCGGTCAGTGCCCGGATGCTCGAACTGCAGCTGCGGCATGCGGGGGCGGCGGTGACCCTCGCGTCGAACGGACGCGAGGCCGTATCGCGGGCCCGAGCCCGACGCCCGGATGTCGTGCTCATGGACGTACACATGCCGGTGATGGGCGGGATCGAGGCGACCGCCGCGCTGAAGGGGGATCCCTTGACGGCGGGCGTGCCCGTGATTTGTCTGACGGTCCTCGCCATGGACGAGGATCGGGACCGCTGCCTTGCCGCCGGCGCGGACGATTTCCTAATCAAACCAGTCGAGATGCGGGCCCTGATCGCAAAACTTCGCCGCCTGCCCGCCGGATCGAAAAAACCGGAGGACCTGGTCGGCCGCCGTGAATGAAGCCGTCCTCCGAGCAGCCCTTGAACACCTCCGCCGACGCCCCGGCCGCGCGCGGTTTCTCGCTTCCCGTGCCTGGGGGCTCGTTCGCGACCGGCTGGCTGGCGTTCGTATTTGCCTATGGCGTGGCGTTGATCGTGAGCGAATCCCTGCGTCCGCCCACGGCCCTGTGCTCCCCTGTGTGGTTGCCTGCGGGATTGCTCGTCGCGGTGCTGGTGTCGGCCTCCGAGCGACGGCGTCCCCTGATCCTGGGGACTGCGGCCGTGCTCGGGTTCCTGTACGCGCTCGGGAAGCGGGACGGCGTCACTCCGGCCCTGCTTGAGACCTTCGGTGGCATCCTCGAGGCCGTCGCCGCGGTGGTGCTCGCGGGGCTCTGGCAGGGAAGGCGTGGCTCCGGTTCGCGCGGCGGGGCGATCGGGCTTCTGGCCATATCCGCCCTTCCGGGACCCGCCCTCGGGGCGGCGCTCATCGCGTCCGCGCACCTGCTCTCGCCTGGATCCGGCGGTTATCTTTCCACCTGGCTTGCGCTCTGGTGTCGGGACGTGCTCTCGATCCTCCTGATCGTCCCGCTCGCGATGGGAGCGGTTTCCGAGCGCCGGTCCTGGATGGATCTCACGTTTCGCGTGCGGCGCTTGGAGGCGGCCTTGCTGGCGGTCCTGGCTGCGGCGTCTGCCTGGATCGTCTTTTCGCTGATTCGCGTGGCCGGTACGGAGGTGAAGTTCCTGGCCGTCCCGATTTTCGTCTGGGCCGCGATGCGCTTCCAGGCCCGTGGCGTGGCTCTCGCCGGCGCGCTGGTGTCGCTGACCGTCTTCGGACTCGCCACCTGGGACCCCGGTGCCGCGGGGGCGTTTGCGCCCGGGCTGATCGAACTCCTCCAGGTGTTTTTTGTCGTCGCGGTCGCGACCGCGCTGATGATCGCCATTGCCTGGACGGAGTACCAGAGCTCGGCCGGCCGCCTGATGCGCCTGCGGGATGCGATGGCGGAGATCGTGGTGACCCTCGAGGTCATGCGCGATGCCTCCGGGGCGGTGGAAGATTTCCTGGTCGTCGACGCCAACCCGGCGTTCCGCACCGCCTCCGGGAGGCAGGAGCCCGCCGCGTCTGCCGTGCGCCTGTCGGCGTTCATCGAGAATCCTGGTCTTGCCTATGGGCGTGAGGCGGAGGCGCTGCTCCGGGACCGTCGGCCGAGGCGGCTCGAGGTGCGTTCATCGCGCTCCGGACGTTGGTATCAGGTCTCTGCGTACGTGCCCGAGGACCGCGACCGGATCGTCGCCGTGGCCACGGACATCACCCCGGTCAAGGAGCGCGAAGCTGAGGTGCTCCGGCTCTCGCGCCGGTATGAGATCGTGAGCGACGTCAACCAGGCCATCGTCCGCTCGGCGTCGCGCGAGGACATGCTCCGCCAGGTCTGCGCCGCGTTGGTCAGGGAGGGTCGGTTCGAGGTCGCGTGGTCCGGGCGGTTCCGCGGGACGGAGGACAGGCTCGTGCGGGTGGCGTCCGCGGGGGACGAATCCCTGCTGGCGGACCTGCGCGCGCTCGGGCCGGAGGCCGAGGGAATGCTCGCACGGCGTGCCTTTGAAGTCGGAGGCGTGGTCGCCTGCAGCCGTACCGGCGATGATCCGACCGTGCGCCTCTGGGGCCCGGTGGCGGCCCGTCACGGGATTGTCGCGGTGGCCGCCTTCCCGCTTCGCGAGGATGGCCGTGTGATCGGCGCCGTGGCCGTGGGGACGGGGGACGGGCAGGATTTTTGCAGAGAGGAAATCGGCCTGTTGGAACAGGTGTCGCAGGATGTGGGATACGCCCTCGACAAGATCCGCAGCGACGAGCTCGGCGCCCAGACCGTCGCCAACCTGCTGGAGAGCGACCGCCGCTTTCGCGGGCTGTTTGAGCAGGCGCCCATCGCCTACCAGGCGCTCGACATTCGGGGCGTGATCGTCGACGTGAATCCCGCCTGGCTTGCGCTGTTCCGGGCGACGCGCCCGGAGTCGATCGGGCGCCCCTTCATGGATTTCATGCCGGATGAACATCGTCCGGACTTCATCCGCGGGTTTTCGGCGCTGGTGTCGGGCGGTGGCGAGCGGGCTTTCGAGATGGCGCTGGCGAGAGAGGACGGCGATCCGTTCTCTGCGCATGTGACGGTCCGGGCCCAGGGGGACCGGGCGGGCGGTTTCCAGGTGGCCCACTGCGTCATCCACGACATTTCGGAACGCCTTCGCTACGAGCGCTCGCTGCGCGAGGGGGAGGAGCGGATCAAGACGGCCTTCGAGATCGCAAACGACGGGATCTGGGAGGCGGACCTGAGGACCGGCAAGCTGACGCTGTCGTCCCGGTTCTACACGATGCTCGGCTACGAACCCGGCGCCTTCGACGAGACGCCCCGTGAATGGATTGACCGGATACACCCGGACGATGTGGCGCGGATCGTGGGCCGCTACCCTGATTTCCTGGCTTCGGCGGAGGACTCGTTCGAGATCGAGTATCGCCTGCGGGACCGGGGAGGCGCATGGCGGTGGATCATGGCGCGTGGGCGGGTCGTGGAAAAGGGGCCCGCAGGGGAGAAGGCCCGCATACTCGGCACCAACAG
Organism: bacterium; assembly: GCA_021780625.1. The sequence continues at coordinate 4,124 of JAJXYI010000595.1, forward strand.
CGACATCACCGCGCGCAAGCAGTCGGAGCTGGCCCTCCGGCAGAGCGAGCGCCGCCTTGCGCTCGTGATCGAGGGGTCCGCGCTGGCTGCCTGGGATTGGGATCTTCACAGCAATGAGATTCTCTTCAACGCGTACTGGGCCCGCCTGACGGGAAACGGCGATGCGGAACGCATCCTTTCCGCCCAGGAATGGCGTACGCTCATCCATACGCAGGATCTCCCTGCGGTGCGATTGGCGTTCGAGGACCACTTGGCGGGCGTGCAGCCCCACTTCGAGTGTGAATACCGGGTCCGGAAGGGGGACGGGAACTGGGTATGGGTGTACGACCGCGGGCAGGTAATCGCCAGGGATGGCTCGGGCGGGCCGCTGCGCGCCGCGGGAACGCTTCGCGACATCACGGACAGGCGGCTGGCCGAGAAGCAGGTGCGCGAGCAGGCGGCACTGCTCGACCAGACTCAGGACATCGTGATCGCAACCGACACCGCCGGCCGGGTGCGTTTTGCCAATCGCAGCGCGGAGGTCTTCTTCGGTCCGTCGGAGGAGGGCCTTCACGATCGACGGCTGGCGGATCTGTTTGAGGGCTCCGAACCCGCGTTCGACGGCGCCGCGATCGAGCGGGTCGTCGCGGACCGTGAGTGGGCGACCGAGGTTCGCCTGGAGAAGGGCTTCCTGAAGGGGCGCATCCTCGACGCGCGCTGGTCCGTCGTGCATTCGGACGCGGAGTCTCCGGAGCGGCTGCTTCTGGTGTGCACCGACATCACCGACCGCCGGCTGCTAGAGGCTCGCTTCCTGCGCGCCCAGCGCATGGAGAGCATCGGCTCCCTTGCATCGGGCGTCGCGCACGACCTCAACAACATCTTCCTGCCGATCTCGCTTGCGGCGCACATCCTCAAGAAATCGCCCCCCGAGGACCAGCGCGCCTCGCTCCATGCGATGCTCGACCAGAGCGCGCAGCGGGGGGCCGATCTCGTCCAGCAGCTGCTAACGTTCGGCCGCGGCCTCGACGGGCGGCGCGTCGAGCTCCAGCCGCGCATGCTCTTCCACGAGGTGCGCCGGATCATCCGCGAGACGTTTCCGAAGAACATCGTGTTGGAGACCCGGATACCGGAGGACCTCTGGACCGTCTCGGCCGATCCGACCCAGATTCACCAGGTCCTGCTCAACCTCTGCCTCAACGCCCGCGACGCCATGGCGGCGGGCGGCACGCTCTCCCTTGCCGCGGAGAACGTCGTGTTCGACGAGCATTACGCCGCGATGAACCCCGAGGCGGAGGCCGGCCCCTACGTCATCCTCGAGGTTGTCGACACGGGTGTCGGCATTCCCGCCGACAACCTGGAGAAGATCTTCGATCCTTTCTTCACCACGAAGGAGCCCGGCGTGGGCACCGGGCTGGGGCTTTCCACGGTCCACGGCATCGTCAAGGGCCACGGCGGTTTCGTCCAGGTCCGCAGCCAGGTGGGCGAGGGCACGCTTTTCAAGGTGTACCTCCCGGCCATCCCCGCGGTCGTGGAAGTCAGCGAGATCCCGCCGGGCGAGGAGATTCCGACCGGGTCCGGCGAGACGATCCTGGTCGTGGACGACGAGGAGGCCGTTCGCGAGACCCTTCGCGACATGCTCGAGAACCACGGCTATCGCGTCATCCTGGCCCCCGACGGCCGCCAGGGTCTCGTCTGCTACCAGCAGCAGCGGCAGC
>JAJXYI010000641.1 GCA_021780625.1 bacterium
CGGCGATTTCGCGCTCGTGGTGATCCACGCGACGCACGGGCTCGGCTACGGCACGGACGCGGTGTGGGAATATGCCACGCAGTTTGGCCTGCCAAAGATGATCGTCATCAACGCGCTCGACAAAGCCAACGTCGACTTCGACAGCGTGGTCAATTCGGCCCGCGAACATTTTGGCAAGAAGGTCTTCCCCCTGACACTGCCAGTCAACCCGGGCCCCGGATTCGACCAGGTGCTGGACGTGATGCGCAGCGAGGTGGTGACGTACAAACCCGGCGCCATGGGCGCCTACGAAGAGAAGCCTGCCCAAGGCGCGCTGCTTTCAAAGGTGCAGGAGCTCCACCGCCAGCTGGTCGAGAGCGTGGCCGAGTCGGACGACAAGCTCCTGGAGCATTACTTCGAAGAGGGGTCGCTCACCGAGGACGAACTGCGTTCCTACCTTCACAAGGCCATCCAGGAGCAGGTTCTCATCCCGCTGTTCGCGGTCTCGGCCGAGACCAACGTCGGCGTGGCGCGCATGATGGACCTGATCGCCAAGTATGGCTCCTCCCCGCTCGACCGGGCGGAAGTGCCCGCCAAGGGCGCCAACGGCGAAGACGTCACCGTGCCGCTCGATAAGCCGGAGCCGGTCGTGTACGTGTTCAAGACCATGAACGAGGCGGGCGTCGGCGAACTCTCGATGTTCCGCGTGTACTCGGGCCGCATCAAAAGCGGCGACGAGCTGTTCAATCCTGCGCGGCAGGTGACGGAGCGAATCAGCCAGATCTTTCTCCTCAACGGCCAGGAGCGCACGCCCGTGCCATCGCTTGGAGCGGGGGACATAGGCGCGGTGGTGAAAATGCGCGACACCCACACGGGCAACACGCTGTGCAGCCCGCGCTTCCCGGTGCAGCTCTCGAAGGTGGTCTATCCGAGCCCGAACATCCACGGCGCGTTGCGACTGAAGTCGAAAGGCGACGAGGACAAACTGGCGGCGGGACTGGCGACGCTCCACGACGAAGACCCGACGTTTCTCTACCGCGTGGACGACGAGATCCACCAGACGATCGTCTCAGGCCAGGGGGAAATCCACCTCCAGATCATCGTCGAACGCCTGCAGCGGCGTTTCGGCGTGGCCGTCGAACTCGACGAACCGCGCATCCCCTACCGCGAGACCATCCGCGCGAAGGCCGACTCGAAGTACCGGCACAAGAAGCAGACGGGCGGAGCGGGGCAATTTGCGGAGGTCTGGATGCGCGTCGAACCCGCGCCGCGCGACAGCGGCCTGCAGTTCGTGCAGTCGCTGGTCGGCACGAACGTCGACCGCGTCTTCGTGCCGTCCGTCGAAAAGGGCGTGCGCACGGCCTGCACCGAGGGAATCTACGCGGGCTACCGGGTGGTCGACGTGAAGGCCGAGTTCTACGACGGGAAGATGCATCCGGTGGACTCCAAGGACATCGCCTTCCAGATCGCGGGCTACTTCGCCTTCAAGGAAGGCTTCATGAGCGCGCAACCCCGCCTGCTCGAACCCATCCTCACGGTGACGATCACGGTTCCGGAGGAGTTCATGGGCGACATCATGGGCGACATCTCCTCGCGCCGCGGGAAGATCCTCGGCGTCGACAACGATGGCAGGTTCCAGGTGGTGAAGGCGCTCGTGCCGCAGAAGGAGCTGTATCACTACAGCAGTATCGTGCGTTCCATTACAAGCGGCCGCGGCCGGCACTCGGAGGAATTCTCGCACTACGAGGAAGTCCCTCCGGACCTCGAGAAGAAGCTCGTTGAGGAAGCCCGTGTGCGGCGCGAGGCAGCGCACAACAACCATCACTGACGCAACGGCGCCCCATTCCCATGAAACCCGTCCTGCTCTCCCTGCTCGGAGGACTTCTCCTCCTCGCCTGCATGCTATTCGCGCTGCTCCGGCTGGACACCGCGGACGACTGGATTGCGCTCTGGACGCCCTTTGTCATCGCGGGCGTGGCGCTGGCCGTGGCCGGCGCAATCGCAACCCGGCACCACAGCCGGCGTCCGGGCCCGCCCGGCGCGCCGCATTATCTTTGAGCCCGTTCCCCTGTTAACCCAACAAAAGAGGCGAGGTGCTCAGGCGCCTCGCCTCTTTTCGTTGTGTCGCCGGGCCGGCGTGCGAACCAGCTTCGGCCCAAATTCGGTTTTGAATGGAGCAGAAGGCAACGAAGGGAACGAAGTACAAACCGCTCACCACAGAGAGCGGTCTTTCCACCGTTTGGGTGAGTCAAATTGGGCTCGGTGATTTCCTATGACCGCTTGGCTCGGCCGTCTTGGTTATCTTCGTTTCCTTCTGCTTACTGCGTTTCCTGAGATCAGGAGCGGACGGATTCATCCGCGATCCGTAAGCGCGACTCCGGGATGCGCGGAAGGTCACCCCACCACGCGGTACTTCTGGGGCGGGATCTTGAAGCGATGCCCCGAGTCGAGATCGGTGAAGATATGCCAGTGAGGATCCAGAGTGCTGTGGACGGCCACCTCAAGTTTCTGTCCGATCTCGTAGTGGTATTCCTCCGACTCGATCACGTGATCCTCGTGCTGGATCGCCTCGCCGATCTCTCCGCTGTGTGGTTCGAGAATTTCGATCTTTTGCGTCATGAGCGTTGAGTTGACTTTGTGCGTCGCAGGAGCGGAGCGCCCGCCGCGGCGCGGAGTTTGGGGTTGAAAGCAATGACTCGCCTTTCGGCGTCCCCTTGAGTCTGGGTCGGGTCCCAACCGGGTCAACCCGAGACTGCCTCGGAGGGCTCATTCGACGCTCGGGCGAGCATGCTTTACATCGCGCAGGGCATCGTCATCACGAAGCCAGCCCCTGCCATGAGCCCCCGCCCCGACACCCGAGTTCTCCACGTCAGCGTGGTCGTCATGGGTGTGTCGGGATGCGGGAAGACGACCCTGGGGGAGGCACTGGCGTGGGAGCTCGGCGCCCCCTTCGTGGAGGGCGATGCGTTTCATCCTTCGGCGAACGTGGCGAAGATGGCGTCGGGTCGACCGCTCGAGGACTCGGATCGCGCGGGCTGGCTCGAAGCGCTGGCGCGGCGGCTTGCGATCGGGCGGGAGCGCGGCGAACCGGTCGTCCTGGCCTGCTCGGCGCTCAAACGCCGTTATCGGGACGTGCTGCGCTCGGGCGATCCAGCCCTGCGTCTGGTGTTTCTCCACGGGCGGCGCGAACTGATCGCGGCGCGACTGCATACGCGCGCGGGTCACTTCATGCCTCCGAGTCTTTTGGAGAGCCAGTTTCGGGACCTCGAGATTCCGTCGGCCGACGAGGACTGCCTGGCCTGCGATCCGGCGGAGCCGACCGGGGAACTCGTCCGGCGAGCCGTGCAGTGGCTCGGAGAGCGCGGATTGAATGTTAAGGCGTAACCCTTCCCCCATGAATCCCGAACCTGTCTCCCTGCCCGGCCGACGCTGGCTGATCGGCACGCTCCTTGGCGCGGGGGTGCTGGTAAATTACTTCGACCGCATCAATCTCTCCGTGGCGGCGCCCCAGCTCCAGGCGCACTTTGGACTCGGGTCGGCGGAGATCGGCGTCCTGTTCAGCGCGTTCTTCTGGAGCTATGCGCTGCTGCAGATTCCCGCGGGCCTGATTCTAGACCGGCTGGGTGTGACGAAGGTGGGGCGCTGGGGAAGTTTTCTTTGGTTTGCGGCCTCCGCGTTGACCGCGTGTGCGGGGAGCTTTGGGGGAATCCTCGTGGCCCGCATGATGCTGGGCGCGGCGGAAGCTCCGGGCTTTCCGGCGAACGCGAAGGCGGTGGGCCACTGGTTTCCGAGGAGGGAGCGTTCGTTGGCGACGGCTCTGTTTGATGCTGCGGCCAAGGCATCGAGCGTGATTGGCGTGCCGTTGATCGCCCTGGTGGTGGTCAAGGCGGGCTGGCGCTGGGGATTTGCGGCGACCGCCGTGATGAGCCTGGCCTATTTCGTCGCCTTCACCCGGCTCTATCGCGATCCCAAAGCGGACCCGCGTCTGAGCAAGGCAGAGCTGGACTACATCCTCGCGGGAGGCGGCAACCCGGAAGGCGTGTCGGCGGCGCGTCCGCGAGCGATGTTGGGCCATCTGCTTCGTCAGCGAAAGGTGTGGGGGCTCAGCCTGGGCTTCGCAGCCTACGGCTACGCCTTCTATCTCTTTCTCACGTGGCTGCCGTCGTATCTCGTCCAGTCGGCGCACATGGACATCCTCAAATCGGCGACCTACGCCGCGATTCCGTGGATGTGCGCGACCGTGGCGGACCTGATGGTCGGCGGATGGCTGATCGACCACCTCGTGGCGCGCGGCCATGACGAGACACGCGTGCGAAAGACCGTGCTGCTGACCGGCATGGGGCTCGGCATGGCGGTCATCGGTGCGGTGTTCACGACCAACCCGATGATTGCGATCGTGTGGATCTCGATTGCGCTGTCCGGCCTTGCCGCTGCGGCGCCCGTCGGCTGGTCGCTGCCTGCGCTCATCGCTCCCAAGGGGGCAGCGGGCACGGTGGGCGGCATCATGAATTTCGCAAACAACGCCATGGGCGCGGTGGCCCCGATCGTGACGGGCGTCATCGTCGGCCTGACCGGTTCCTTCGCGCTCGCCTTTGCGGTGGCGGGCGTGGTCCTGCTCGGCGGCATGGCGGCGTTCATCTTTCTCATGGGGCGGATCGAGCCGGTGCAGGAGCCGTGAGCCGGCGGCGGGCTTGGGATAAGGCCAAAAACCGCAATTGAACCACAGAGCAGCGGTATTATCCACCTTCGCCAAGGCTACGGCGGACAGGCAGAGGCTGAAATCCAAGCAAGGGGCGGAATCAGCGCACACCTCGCAGGTGAAAGAGATTCGATACAAAATTCCCGCCCACCTGCATTTCTCCGTGTTCTCCGTGTCTCTGTGGTTCAAATCCAACTGCGTAATTTAGGATAAGGCGGTCGGAGCCGGTCGCGCCAAACTCACGAGCCTGGTGAACAGCGAAAAAAACGCCCGGGGCAGGGATGCCACCGGGCGGAGTGCAGAACTGGTGCGGAGTGCCGGATCAGTGCCCCTTCACGGCGACGCCCTTGATGCCGCGGAATCCGCTGAAGCGGCTCCAGCCGAAACCATAGATGGCGACGATGAGGAAGCAGCCGAGTGGAACGATGAAGCCGCGCGACATATCCCAGCGATCGCCAACCCACCCCATGAGCTTCGGGAGGAGCGCCCCGCCCATGATCGCCATGACGATGTACGACGAGGCCTTCTTGGCCTGCACGCCCAGGCCGAAAATGCCCAGCGCGAAGATCGTCGGGAACATGATCGACATGAAGAAGAAGCTCAGGAAGAGCGCGGCGACGGAGATCCAGCCGATCTTCACGAAGATCAGGCCCATGAGGATGACGTTGATGAGCGCGTACCAGCCGACGACGCGGTGAGCCTCGGCCTTGCGGAGGATTGCGGAGCCGGAGAAACGACCGATGAGGAACAGGGCGAATCCGATGTAGCTGAGAAGCTTCGTCGCGCCGACCTCGTTGACGTACCACAGACCCCGGTGAAGCGTCGCCCCGCCCTCGCCGACCATCCAGCTGTGGGCAAACCCGGCGGAGATGGCGGGCACCTCGCTGACCATGTAGTTGATGAAGAAGCTGAAGATGCCCGCCTGCGCGGCGACGTACATGAACTGCGCGACCACGGCCATGACGAAGTGCGGGCGGGTCCAGATCGAGTGGCCGTCGCTCGCCACGAGCGGTTCGTTGAGGTGATAGGCATCCTCGGTGTTCAGCTCGGGCATGGGCGCGAACACGAAAATGATGGCCAGCACCGCGACGATGATCGAGATGGCGACGTAGGGAATGTAGAGTTTCGCGTTGGAGTT
>JAJXYI010000179.1 GCA_021780625.1 bacterium
GACATCAAAAGCATGCGCAGATGCGCTGACTCGGGGGCCTCGGGGATCAGGGCGGCGACGCTGCCGCCGATGCGATCGATGAAGAAGCCGTATCCGGCGATCACCGACAGCACCGCGAGCACCACGAGCGGCAGCCAGAGGGTCACGCCGCCCTCGTGGGCGTGCGAGGCCTCGTGCGTGCGGGGCTGGCCGAAGAAGACGAGCTTCCACATGCGGACCATGTAGAATGCGGTGAGCACCGCGGTGAAGGTCAGGATGACGAAGACCGGCATGCTCTTCTGGAGGGCGAGATAGAGGATGGCGTCCTTGGAGAAGAAGCCGGCGAGGAACGGCAGGCCGCAGATGGCGGCGACCGCGACCGTGAAGGTCCAGAACGTGATCGGCATCTTCGATTTCAGGCCGCCCATCTTGAAGATGTCCTGCTCGTGGTGGCATCCATGGATGACGGAGCCCGAACCGAGGAAGAGCAACGCCTTGAAGCAGGCGTGGGTGGTCAGGTGGAACATCGCGGCGCCGACGCCAGCGGCGATGACAACGGTCGCTCCCGAGGCGCCGTGCTCAACGGCGAGCGAACCCATGCCGAAGGCGGCGACCATGTAGCCCAGCTGGGAAAGCGTCGAATAAGCCAGGACCTTCTTGATGTCCGTCTGGGCGATCGCGCAGACCGCGGCGTAGAGGGCGGTGATCGTGCCGACCCACATGATCGCGTGGAGCGCGGTGGGCACCATCAGCACGTCGATGCGGCAGAGCATGTAGATACCGGCGGCAACCATGGTGGCCGCGTGGATCAGGGCGGACACGGGCGTCGGGCCTTCCATCGCGTCGGGGAGCCACACGTGAAGGGGCATCTGAGCCGACTTGCCGACCGCGCCGCAGAAAAGGAGCAGCGGGATCGCACGGCTGTAAACCAAAGCGTGATGCTGGGACAGCGCGGCGAGCTCCGAAAGGTTCACCGTGTGGTTCATCCAGTAGCAGGCGATGATGCCGAGCATGAAGCCGAAGTCGCCCACACGGTTCACGATGAAGGCCTTCTTCGAGGCGTCAGCGGCGGACTGGCGCTCGTGCCAGTGGTTGATCAGCAGATACGAGCTGAAGCCCACCAGCTCCCAGAAGATGAAAATCATGAACAGGTTGTTCGCGAGCACGATGCCGATCATCGAGAACATGAAGATCGACAGGCCGGCGAAGTACCGTGCACGGGCCGGGTCGTCGTGCATGTAGCCCACGCTGAACAGGTGGATGAAGAAGCCGACCACGCTCACCACGAAGAGCATCAGCGCAGCGAGGTCGTCGAACTTGAAGCCGATCGAGACAGCGAAGTCTCCGAAGCGGAGCCACTCGTGCGACACCTCGAAGCGGCTGCCGCCGAGGATCAGCATCAGCGACGCGATGGCGAGGGCGCCCGCGGCGGTGACGGACACCATGGAGGCGAGGGCTCCCCGCTTGCGCAGGAACAGCGCGATCACCGTCGCCGAGGCGAGCGGGAACAGCAGGACCAGGGTGGCGAGTTGGACGGGAGACATGGGCGTCGGAAAAGGAGGTTGGAAGCTGGGAGCCGGAGTCGGGAGCCGCCTCAGTGTTTCAGCTCATCGAGCTCGTCGAGCATGAGCGTCTGGCGCTTGCGGAAAAGGGCCACGATGATGGCTAGGCCGACTGCGACCTCGGCGGCGGCGACGGTCAGGATGAAGAACACGAACACATTGCCGTCCATGGCCGCGTTGTAGCGGGAGAAGGCGACAAAGCCGATCGTCGACGCGACGAGCATGAGCTCGAGGCACATGAACACGACGAGGGTGTTCTTGCGCAGCAGCACGCCGAAAAACCCGATCGCAAACAGCAGGCAGCTGAGGATGAGGTACTGGTGCAGTCCGATGGTCATGGGAAAAGGAGGTTGAGGTCGGAGTGGCGGAGCGGGCTCAGGCCTTGGCCTCGGGCTTGTCCTTTTTCGCCAGGACGATCACGCCGATCATGGCGACGAGGAGCAGGAAGCCGGCGACCTCGACAGGGAGGAGGTAGGTCGTGAAGAGCTGGTAGGCATAGAGCTTCAGCTCCGCCCCGATGGGCGGCATGTTCGCGAGAGCCGGGGCAGGGAGCGGCTCGCGATTGAGGGTGACGAAGGCGCCGACCAGCAGCGCGATGAATGCAAGGAAGCTGCCTGCGGTGGCGAGCTTGCCGGTCGATTTCCCCGAGCCGCCCTGCATGCCGATGAGCATCACGATGAACACGAACAGGGCCACGACCGCGCCCGCGTAGACGAGGATGAGGAGCGCAGCGAGCAGGTAGGCATTGAGCAGCACGAACAGGCCGGCGGTGCCGAGCAGGCTGATCAGCAGGCAGAAGGCGGCGTGGACGGAATTCCGGTTGAGCACGACGCCGAGCGCGCCGCCGGCGGTCAGGGCGGTGAAGGCGTAGAAGAGGAAGTCGGACATGGAGTGAAAGGGTCGGTGGCTGCGGTTGCGGTCGCGCGGGCGGGATGGATCAATGGCGGTGGTTGCCCTCGAGCTCGGCCGCCTTTTTCTTGTCCCACTTGAAATGCTTGTCGGGCAGCGTGCCGCCCAGCTCGTAGAGGCGCTGCTTGTTGTTCACCATCGAGGCGCGGGAGTAGCCGGAGGTCGAATACACGTTCTGGAGGAAAATGGCCTCCTCGGGGCAGACCTCCTGGCAGAAGCCGCAATAGATGCAGCGCAGCATGTCGATCTCAAACTCCTGCGGGGCCTTCTCAACGTGGGCGCGCTGCGGCTGGTCGGCGGGCACCTCGCCCGGCGTGATCCGGATGGCCTTCGGCGGACAGACGAACTCGCAGAGCTGGCAGGAGACGCACTTCTCGCGACCGTTCGGATCCATCACCAGCGTAGGCACGCCGCGGTAGCCCGCGGGGATCTCCGGCCGCTGCTCGGGATACTCCATCGTGACCTTCGGCGCGAACAGGTGCTTGATCGTCGTGCGGAGGCCGGCGGCAATCTGCGGGAGGTAGGTGCGCTCGGCGAAGCTGAGGGGCTTGCGTTCGAGGACTTTGACGGTGGCGGGCATGGCGAAGGGAGTCGAAAGGACGTTGGTGGGCGCGGCCGCTCAGGTGAGTAGCGCGATGATGACCATGTACACGAGCAGGTTGGCGATCGCGAGGGGGAGCAGGCGCTGCCAGCCGATCTTCATGACCTGGTCGTAGCGGAAGCGCGGAAGCGTCCAGCGGACCCACATGAAGAAGAAGATCATGAAGAGGACCTTGCCGAGGAAGATGGCGATCGAGATCAGGCCCACCACGATGGGCAGGTTCTCGAGGTGCAGCCAGTGCACGAGCGACTCGACCGGGATCCAGGGCAGCGGATTCCAGCCGCCAAGGAACAGCACCACGAACACCGCGGAACCGACGATCATGTGGGCGTATTCCGCAACGAAGAACAGCGACCACTTGAAGGCGCCGTACTCGGTGTGGAAGCCGCCGACCAGGTCGGCCTCGGACTCGGGCATGTCGAACGGAAGGCGGTTGGTCTCCGCGAAGAGCGCGATCAGGAAGATCAGAGCCGACACCGGCATGAGGAACACGAACCACAGGCCGCCGAAGAATCCGGGGTGCGTCTGGAACTGGACCACGCGGAAAAGGCTCAGGGAACCCTCGGAGCCCGGGGAGTTGATCCACAGGAACACCGGGATTACCGCGAGGGTCATCGAGATCTCATACGAAATCAGCTGGGCCGAGGCGCGGACGGCGCCAATGAACGGGTATTTGGAATTCGAGGACCAGCCGGCGAGGATGATCGAGTAGACGCCGAGGGAACCGACCGCGAAGACCGCGAGGATGCCGATGTCGACGTTGGCGAGCACGAGCGGGTGCATCGCGCCCATCGCGGAGTCCCAGTAGGCGCCGAAGGGAACGACGGTGATCGTCGTGAATGCCGGGATCAGACCGAGCCAGGGTGCGATCGTGAAGTAGAACTTGTGGACGTGGCCGGGGAGCGGCTCCTCCTTCAGCAGGAGCTTGCCGCCGTCCGCCGCGAGGTGGAAGAGGCCGAGGCGCTGCAGAAACCGCCCGAGGAAAGGGATCGCGGCAAACCACGGCACGATGGCGCGGTTGGGGCCGGGACGGCCCTGGATCCATGCGGAGACCTTGCGCTCGGCCAGGGAGGAGGCGCCCGCGATCGGGAAGATCACGAGGACGACTGCGAGTCCCTGGATGAAACCGCGGAGGAGCGGAGGGAGGCTGAAGTAGAAGTCGGCCATGGAAGGTGCGGGAAGGAGGTCGGATCAGGCTTTCGCCGGTTTGAAGTGGAGCGTCTCGCCCTCGGGGAACGGCAGACCCGCCCAGGCGGCGGAGTCGAGCGTCACACCGGTGTCGGGGATCTTCGAATACGAAAGGCCGGCGAGGACCGGGATTTCGGAGGAGAGCGAAGACCACAGCGCGGCCAGACCTGCGCTCGGGCAGGAGCCGCCCGCCGCGTTCACGAGCGTTCCCAGCGTCGCGAGGTCGTCGGCGACGCCCTCGGGAGCCGGCACCGCGGCCGCGAACTTCTGGAGGCGGAACTGCTGGTTCACGAACGAGCCGCTCTTCTCGAAAACGGTGAGCGAGGGGATCGCGATCCGCGCCGCGGCGGCGGTCGGATTCTCATGCGTGCCGATGTAGATCACGGCGACCTTCGCCAGCTGTGCCTGGGTGAGACCGGCGGCAACCAGGTCCTCGTTGTGGGTCAGCACCGTCTTCACAGCGCCGGAGTCGATCGCCTTCGCGAGCGCCTCGAGCTTGGTGGAGGGCAGCGCGGAGACGAGGCCCGTGACGAGTGCGCCGCGGGTGTTGGGATTGCGGTCGGCGGAGATCAGGAGACCATCGCCCTCCCCCACCCGCGCGACGATCGATGCGGACGCCTTCAGCGCCGCGGCGAGCTTGCGCGCAAGGTATTGCTCTTCGACCGAGGCACGGCCGGAGCCGACGATCGCGACGCCGCCCCGCTTGAGGAGCTCTGAGGCGGCCTGCACGGCCTGGCCGTGGGCAACCACCTGACCCTCGATCCTCGCAGCCAGGAGCCGGTTTTCGGCGCGCACCTGCTTGTAGAGGATGCGCCCGCTGTCGGCCATCCAGGTGTCGTTCACCTCGTCATTGCGGCGCGGGGTGATGCGGTAGATCACGCCCTCGCGCGACCAGACTACGGTGTTCGCGCCGACGCTGGACTCGGTGTCGATGCTGTTCGTCTGTTTGAGGAACCAGACGCGCATCTTGAAGCGGAAATCGGTGCTCGTGAGCGCGCCGACCGGGCAGATGTCGACGGTGTTGAGCGAATAGTTGTTCTCGAGCTGCTTGCCCGGATAGCAGGTCAGCGTCGAATAGCTGCCGCGGTCGATGAACCCGAGCACGTCGTCCTTGGCGACCTCCTTGCTGAAGCGGATGCAGCGCGAGCACAGGATGCAGCGCTCGTCGTCGAGCATCACGCGGGGCCCGAGCACCGTGCGCTTGGGCTTCACGTTCTTCTGCTCGATGAAACGCGAATAGCCGCGGCCGTATTGCGTGGCCTGCTCCTGCAGGCGGCACTCGCCGGCCTGGTCGCAGATCGGGCAGTCGAGCGGATGATTGACGAGGAGGAACTCCATCACGCCCTCGCGGCAGTCCTTGACCATCGGCGTCGTGGTGCGGATGTGCAGCCCGGGCGAGGCGTAGGTGGCGCAGCCGATCGTCGGACGCGGCATCCAGTTGATCTTCTGCTTGCCGGTGGCGGCATCCATGACCGGCTGCTTCGTGGCCGGGTCGACCGCGGGCATGCCCATCTCGACAAGGCACATGCGGCAATTACCGACCACGCTCAACTTCGGATGGTAGCAGTAG
>JAJXYI010000325.1 GCA_021780625.1 bacterium
CGGCGCGTCGTAGGTGACCACGGTGGTGCCCGGGGCGCCGCCGTGGAACATCACGCGCAGCGGGGCGTAGACGCCGGCCTCGGAGTGGACGCGCAAGAGTCCGAGGGCGGTCAGCGGATTTCCGATCAGGAAGAGCCGGGCCTGGCGGGGCCCCCCGAGGGCTCCGATGACGGCATCGTGGCGGACAGAGCCAAGGATCATGAGCCCCGTGTCGCCGGCGGCGCGCTCCAGATGGCGTCGGAGCCGTTCGCGCAGGGAAAACCGGGCGAGAAAGGCCAGGCACCGCCGATTGGGACGGTGAACCAACGCGTGCAGCCGGCGAAGCGTTTCGTCGAAGGGGATTGGAAGGGTTGATTGAACGCGCGTGGCGGTGAAGGTCAGGCGGAGGGTGTTGGGATCGGTTGTCATGATGAAGATCGCTCACGCGAAACAGCGGCCGAAGGCGAGCAGCCAGCGGGGATTGCCGCGGAGTCGAATGCGGCGCGTGAGCAGGGCCCAGGGCAGGGACTTTTCCCTGGCGAGAAATCCCAGCCACGTGTCGGCGTCGGCCTTGATTCGGAGGGTGGGGACGCCGCGGAGGCCGTGCTCGACGGAGATGCGGCCGTCCGCGATGCGCACGGTCGCGTCGGCGCGCTCGGAGCCGGTGAACGTGAAATGGTAGGTGGCGGAGAGATCGCCGGCCTTGCCGCGCTGAAAGCCTAGCGGCAGGCCCTGGAGCAGCGCGGGGATACTTCGCGGGCGGAGGGAGTTTCGGACGTGCCGTACGGTCTTGTGGGGAAAACGTTTCGTCACGTGGGCCTCGGCGTCGGAGCCCGGGATCACGTAGATGGGTTCCGGCTTTGCCTGGAGCGGGCGGAGCACCTCGTCGACGAAGGCTATTTTTGATTGGAGGTATGGGGTAATGACATCCTCGCCGGCGGGGCAGACGGCCATGCAGTAGGCGGCCTTGTAATTGGGGCCGAAGCTCAGGCTCTGCCACACGGAGACGGACTCGGAATCCTTTACGCGCCGGCGGTAGTCGCGGCCGTTGCGACTGTCGGCGACGGTCTCCACCCAGTCCACGAACCCGCCCATGAATTCACGGTAGTTGTGCGTCATGCATGACGAGAAGGCGAAGGAGCCGTCGGCTCCGATGGCGCCCACGGGGCAGGCGGCGACGCAGAGCTTGCAGGTGAGACAGGGATTGAAGTCGAGTTCGCGGGAGTACGCGGAAATTTCGGCGCCAACGAGGATGGTGCCGAGCAGGATGAAATTGCCGAAGCGCGGGTGGATGACGTTGCGATGGATTCCCATGCGGCCCAGGCCGGCGGCCTCGGCGACGGGCTTGTGGGCGACGACCCACATGCGTTCGGACATCCAGCGATCGGCTTCCATGGGGAAACCCATGGGTGGGTTGAGGGCGCGCACGCCGGCTTGCTCAAGCGCGGCGGTGATGCGGCGGGCGACACCGTTGGAGTCGTCGCCGGTCTCGTGGAATTCGGCGTTGGCGACAGAGCGGGCGGGGCTCCTGACGTTGTCGCGATTCATCCGCAGCACGAAACTGATGAGACTGCGCGTGGGTGGAAAGGTGCGCTCGATATGGGGGCGCTCGGAGGCGAGAGCAGGGCGTGAGAGTTCGACGAAACCGACGTCGTCGGCACCGGCGTCGAGACAGAGCTGCCGCAGTGCGACGGCGTCGAGAAGACCCTTGGCGTTGCGCAGCGGGGAGGGAGTGCGGGTCGAAGTGTGCATATACACAATTGGAAGTGAATGCGACGGAAGCAGGAAATCGGTTGGGGTTATTTCGAGACGGCGAGGGCGGCGACCTCGAGGTCGCGCAGGATGGCGGACCAGCGCCGGCTGCCGAGGGTCTTTACGATCTTCGCCTGGGCTGAGCGCCAGGCAGGTTTGGCTTTCTCGAGATCGGTGCGGCCTTTCGCAGTGATGGCGACGGCGACGTGCCCGCCGCGCCCGGTGCCGCTGAGCTCGACGAGACCGTCGCGCTCCAGCGGACGGAGATTTCGCACGAGGGTGGTTCGGTCCATGCCCAGCCAGTCGCTGAGGTCTTCCATGGACCAGGTGGGCTTCGCCACCAGGGCGCCCAGGATGGGTGTCTGGGTGGGACGGATACCGTGTTTCCTTAACTCGGCGTCATAGGATTGGGTCACCGCGCGCGTCACCCAGCGCAGATTGAAGCAAACGCAGTTCTCCATCGACGAGAGATCGAGGTCTTTCGGCATTAAGAAGTGTATATGCACAACGATGAGGAGGATGTCAAGGCGCGGAAGGTGCGGCGATGCGGGACGGGACGACCGAGGTCAACCTGCGGCGGGGTAACCGACCGATTGGGCGAGCAGGATCACCTGGCTGCGTCGGAGGCCGAGTTTCGCTCCGAGTGCGGCCGTGTCGATGTAGGCTCGGGCTCCGGTGACGAGTCCCTCGGAGGCGCAGCACAGGTAGACGTTTTGCGAGATGAAGCCGACGTCCATGGCTGCGAGTTCGTGCTGCGCGGGGTCGGCGCCGCCGGTCCTGGTCATGTCGGCGACGAAGACGAGGGTGAGGGGCGCGTTGGCGACGAAAGGCTGGAGTCCGCCGAGCACGCGGATGTCCTCCGCGAGGACGGGGAGGAGCCTGTGCTGGGCCGCGTCGTAGCGGTAGGCTCCCGACTTGGTCAGCACATAGAGGTCGGTTTCCTGCCAGTTCTTGGCGGAGGGCGCGGTGCGGCGTCCGTCGGGACGGTTGACGCCGAAAGCGGCCCACAGGAGATCGGAGAGTTGCTGGGTTGAAAGTTCCTTCGTGGAGAAGGCACGCGACGTCGAGCGGAGGGCGAGGGCCTGCATCAGAGGCATTCCGCCGGTCTTGTGGGGTGCAGGCAGGGCGATGTCGACGGCGGGAGAACCGGCCAGGAGGAGGGAGGCCGTGAACAGGAGGCCGGTAAGGCAGGCTAGGGGCGCTTTCATAGGCCTAGGTTAAGGTGATGGCAGGTACAGGACAATCCCGCGCTGGGGCAAGCGCCGCAGTAGACCGCTTACCCGGGGCGTGAGAACGAGACGATCTGGTTGGCCTCGCGGTGGTTGGTCCAAAAGCGGTTTCCGTCCCAGGTAAGCGCCCGGGCGGCGAAAGGGATCCGGACGAGATCCTCGGCTTTTGGCGCCGCCTCGTGCGGGTCGAGGCGAGTGAGCCAGTAATCGGTGGTGGCCTCGTCGTCGGTCGTGACCAGATAGATCAGTCCGTCAACGTAAACCTGTCCGCAGATGCCGTGCGGCACGGTGATCACCCGCTCGGCTTTGCCCTTGGAGTCGATGGCGATCACCTTTCGGGGATACCATTGGCTCACGTACACCTGTTTGCCGTCGGTGCTCAATTGGGACCCTGTGTCGTCCGGGCAGGGGATGCCGAACGCGGAGTCGAATCCCATCCCGGGAATGCATCGGCGCACGATACGATTGTCTTCGGAGGATTCGCCGCAGAGCACGAGCAGTTCGCCGTTGACCACGGTCATTCCGTAGGGCGTGCCCGGAGCCTCGGTTTTCCAGATGACGCGCCAGCTTTCCGGATCGATCGCGTAGACCTGACGGGTCTGGCGTGAGCCCATCCAGAGGCTTGCTCCGTCCCAGGCGAGGGATTGCGGTTTGGGCGCAGGCGATTCGAGGCGTTGGAGTTCGCGGATATCGTTCATGGTGACGTGGAAAATTCGATGCGACGGAAATGATGGGCGGAACAGGGGCTGGACAGGCGTCGTCGCGTCTGGTCGGCGGTTTTCATCTGCGGGATCCATGAACGGTACCTTGAAATTCGGCCGGGGCAATGGCGGGGAGAAAGTTGCCGATTCGAGCGTCGTTGTTTTGCACTTGCCTCACCCGGCGCGCCGCGGAGCTTGGCCCGAACGCGGAGATGAGACCCAAACTTCTTTTTGATCTTTCGGAGGTTCTGATTGCCGGCCTTTACGGGATCGAGCACGTCATTGCGCAGACGGAGTCGATGCCGCCGGAGAAAATTGTGGAGGTTGTCTCGGGGCCTCATCTCTGGAGCCTGTTCAAGGGAGAAATCACGGAAGGCGAGTATCTCACGCGCATTCTGTCTGAGGGAGGCTGGCGGCGGATGGACGCGGCCGGGCTGTCGCGAGCGATGACGACGCTTTTTCGGGCTGGAGTGGCCGGAATGCCGGAGCTCGTGAAAGACCTGTCCCGGGAGTGCGATCTCTACCTTTTGTCGGACCATGCGCGGGAATGGATTCCGTCGGTAGAGGCCTGGCACCCGTTCCTGAGCCTGTTTATGAAACGGTATTATTCCTTCGCGCTGGGCAGCGTGAAACGAGAGGGCAGGCCGTTCCGTCTGGTGCTGGACGACCTTCGCATCCAGGCCTCAGAGATATTCTTCGTCGACGACTCGGCCGCGAACGTAGCCCGGGCACGCGAGCATGGCATTGAGGCGACGGTGTTTCAGGGGCGCTCCACCCTGGAGCCGCAACTGAACGCCTGGATACGCAGAAGGCGCGGTGGCCCGGCGTGATCGGCCCCCTCCCGGGGGACCGTAGCGCAACGTCCAAAGTCGAAGTCGAACGAACCCGGGCATTGGGGCCTTCAGGCTGTGTCGGATTTTTTTTCGGCCAACCTCCCTGGGAGACCGCTCGATTTGGTTCTTCTACTGGGCAAGTCCGTGTGTACGGTGCGGCATGGACAAACGTCTCTTCAGCGAACTGGGCCTTTCGCCCGAAATCCTCAAGGCCGTCGACAAGATGGGATTCGAGGAGGCCTCGCCCATTCAAAGCGCGGTGATTCCGCTCCTGCTTGCGGGCAGGGACGTGGTGGGACAATCGTCCACGGGGTCGGGCAAGACGGCGGCCTTTGCCATTCCGGCCATCGAAAAAACCGATCCGAAACAGCGCTGCGTTCAGGTGTTGATCCTGTGCCCCACGCGTGAACTCGCCGTTCAGGTTTCGGAGGAGACGGCGAAACTGGCCTTCTTCAAGAAAGGGGTGCACACGGTGCCCATCTATGGAGGCCAATCCTACGAGCGCCAGTTTCGCGCGCTGGAGGCGGGCACGCAGATCGTGATCGGCACGCCGGGGCGTGTCATGGACCACATGGCGCGGGGTACCCTGCGTTTGGATACGCTCAAGATGATGGTGCTCGACGAGGCCGACCGGATGCTCGACATGGGTTTTCGGGAGGACATCGAGCGCATCCTCGAGGCTGTGCCGGCGCAGCGACAGCTGCTGTTCTTTTCGGCCACGATGCCGCGGGTGATCCAGGATCTGATCGGCCGCGCCTGCAAAAATCCGGAGTGGGTCACGATTCAGGCCCACGCGCAGAATGCGCCCCAGGTCGACCAGGTGTACTTCGAGGTCGACCGTCGTTCGAAGCTCGAGGCGCTCACGCGCGTGATCGACCTGAACGATTTCCGCTACGGCATCATCTTCTGCAGCACCAAACTGATGGTCGACGACCTCGACGAGCACCTCCACGGGCGCGGCTATGCGGTCGACCGCCTGCACGGCGACATCAGCCAGGCCCAGCGCGAGCGGGTGATGGAGAAGTTCCGCCGACGGGGTTTCGAGTTTCTGGTGGCCACCGACGTCGCTGCCCGGGGGCTCGACGTGGACGACCTTGAGGTGGTGTTCAACTTCGACCTGCCCAACGATTCCGACGACTACACGCACCGCATAGGGCGCACGGGGCGCGCGGGGCGCTCGGGCAAGGCCTTCACGTTCGTCAG
The DNA here is from genome assembly GCA_021780625.1 of bacterium. The sequence continues at coordinate 5,698 of JAJXYI010000325.1, forward strand.
CGGACGGGAAATCTACAAACTCCAGTCGATGGTCCGCTTCGCCCGCCTGAAAATCAGCCGCGGCACGATTCCATCGATCGACCAGATCGAGGAGGCGAAGGAGAATCAA
>JAJXYI010000534.1 GCA_021780625.1 bacterium
TTTTATAATCCGAACAGGCGCCACAGCTCCTTGGGTTATCTCTCCCCTGTGGCATTCGAAAAAATCAACTCAAACAAAGACAGATTGGCCGCCTAGCCCTCTGTCCATTTTTTCGAGGCAAGCCCAGAAAACGTGTTTTCCGAGTGCACCGGTTTGTCTGGTAGTGCGGATTGTCCCCAACCCGCCGCTCCCTCCAACCGCGACGGGTAACGGATCGATTCGCTGGTGTTGCCTGCGCCCGCGGCATGCCCGGCGGATTTAAGGATAATCCGCCCCACCAGTTCTCCCGCAGCCACGGTCTCCCTAGGAGGGGCAGCCTGTCCCTTGACGCATTTCCACTAAATGCAGGGGGGAGGGCCGGATTGGCGCGGAGGAATTTCGCTCTGAGCAGGTTTTGTTGAGACGTTATTGATGCGAATCGCACCGGAGTTGATTACCAGGGACACGGGTGTTCCGGGCATAATTCGAGGTGCGGGGCCGCGACGGTCGCCGCGTTGCCATGAATTCCGTTGAACCCGTATTGATCGCATCGCAGAAGGAAACTCCCGAGGGCGGGCCTACGCCTTCCCCGTCCACCGAGCCGGAGCTTGAATCCGGGCAGGTGCTGGATGGCTGCTATCGCGTTGGCGAAAAGGTGGGGAGGAGCGGGATGGCGACGATCTATCGGGCCGAGGAAATTGCGGGTGGACGCCGGACGGTCGCGATCAAGGTACCGCTGATGCGGATTGAGAGCGACCCGGTGTGTTTCGCGCGCTTTCTTCACGAGGAGATGGTTGGGACCAAATTCGATCATCCGTTTCTGGTGAAAGTTTTCCCTTCCGACAGAGAGAAGAGCCGTCCGTATCTTGTGATGGAATTTCTGCGTGGATCGACGTTGGAGCAGATGATGGATCGCATGCGTCCGTTGCCCGAACCGGAGGCGCTGAGGGTGGCTGCGATGGCTTGCGAGGCGCTCGCGCACATGCATGGGCGGGGCGTCGTTCATCGCGATCTGAAGCCAGCGAACATCATGATCTGCGAGGATGGAGGCTTTCGCCTCTTCGACTTTGGCTTGGCGTCGGCGCCGCGACGCCGTTCGAGTCTGATTGCGAAGCTGACGCCTACGTTTGGGACGCCTGAGTACATGGCGCCTGAACAGGTGGAGAACGGCGTGATCGACGAGCGTTCGGACGTCTATGGGCTCGGGGCCGTCTTGTATGAGATGCTGACGGGCGATGTGCCTTTCCGGCGCGAGGATCCTTGGGCCTCGGGTTTTGCGCGCCTGAGTGAAGACCCCCTGGCACCGAGGGCGCTGAATCCGAAGGTCTCGCCGCAGGCCGAGGAGATCGTTTTGCGTGCGTTGCAGCGGCGTCCTCGGGATCGCTTTCAAAGCGTCGGGCAACTGAAGGCGGCGCTCGATGCGCCCGAAAAGTTCGAAGTGACGGGCCTGGCCTCGCGGCAGCGGCCGCCCGCGCATTGGAATCTGAGCCTGCAGGCGACGCCGCTGCTGTCGGGCGCGCTGCTGGGCAGCGGCGTCCTCCTGGCGCTCATTGTAGCGTTTTTCCTCTTACGCGTAGTGCTTTCACGGTGACCCTTGGAAGGCCATCCGGGCGCTGACCGGCCGGTGCAACGTGATCATCCAAATGCCGTCGGGCCGTTTCATGAACCATTCGCAGGGCTGACTTTGTAGAGCATCACGTTGTGCGGCTGGACGGTGACGGTGATCTCGTTGTCGAAGGTTCCGAGGTTTTTCTGGCGCCACAGGTCGCGGAAACTCCTGCTGCCGGACAGGTCGAGGCGATCGAGTTTCACGAGGATGGTGTGGGGGATGTCGCCGCGGTTGAAGAAGCCGAGCGCCACGCTGCCGTCCTCGAGGGGTTTTTTATAGATGTCGATGGCGCCCTGGGTGGCGACGCGGCGTGCGGAGACGCCGAGGGCATCCTGGTCGACGGCGAGGACCTCGTCGTTGGTGAGAAGATTGAGGGTGAAGGCGTCGATGTGTTCGAGATCGCAGCCGATGAGCAGCGGGGCCGAGAGCATGCACCAGAGACTGATGTGGGTGTACTGCTCGGCGGGGGTGAGGTGGGACTCGTGCTGTTGCGAGCCCCAGCCGACGCGGCCTACTACGAGCATGTCGGGGTCGTTCCATCCGCCGGGACCGCCGTAGGGAGCCCAGGCATCCTGATTGAAGCCAATCTGTGAAACCGAGTTCTGCCAGGGGCCGGGCGTTTCCCAGGTGTCCCAGATATCTCCGGTGGTGCGCCAGCATTGGGCCCATTGGGCGAGTTGGCGGGCGGCATAGATCGGGGCGTCGTTGGAGAGGCTGAACACGATGTCGCGGCCGGTGGCGCGGAGCGCGAGTGACATCTCCCGGGTGTGTGCGACATCGATGGGATTCCAGTCGTATTTCAGGTAGTCGAATCCCCAGGCGGCGAACTGCTTCGCGTCGTTAGCCGCGAACTCATACCGGCCGATGCGCTCGTTGCTCACGTAGGGTTTTTCCGCGTGCCAGGCGCCATCGGGGGTGTCGCTCGAACCGCCGCGATAACCCGCATAAGTGGTGATCCAGGGGGAGGAATAGATGCCCGCTTTGAGACCGAGCGCGTGGATTTGGTCGCAGAGCGCCTTCATGTCGGGAAATTTCTTGTTGGGCTGGATGGCGTCGAATGGGCCGCCGCGTCCGCCCTGCCAGGTGTCGTCGATGTTGATGAACGTCCAGCCGTGTTCGGCGAGGCCGGAGGCGACCATGGCGCGGGCGGAGCGGAGGATCTTGTCCTGGTCCACGGACTCGGCCCAGCAGTTGTAGCTGTTCCACCCCATGGGAGGGGTCAGTGCGATCTTGTCGCCCACGACGATGCGAAAGCGTTTCTCGGCGGTGCCAAGGGAATTGGTGGCGTGAAACACCACGCAGTACTCGGTCCGGACGGACAGGCGACCCGTGATCTGGCCGGTCGCGCTGTCGAGCGTGAGGCCTGCCGGCAAGCTGTCGACCGCGTAAGCCATGGGACGCTGACCCGTGGCGGGAATCGAGTACAGGAAAGGCGAGCCCGGCCGCACGCCGAAGATGTCGGGTCCGTTGATGCGGGGTGTGGACGGTGCCACAGGCGTCAGAATTTCAGCGCTTTCGGTCGCAGCGAGCCTTGCTGCGGGAAGCAGGGCGCCGAGGACTGCGAGGAACGCCATGCGTCGGAGAGGGAAGGAAATCATGGGAGGTAATGGGTTGTCGGAGACGGATCGACCGGCACAAACCGGGCCAAAATGGTCGAATTGTGAAATCTATCGTGTATCCGACGTTGGACGATATTCCAATGGGACCATATCGGCAATGGTCTCGGACGCCTAAAAATAGGTGTTTTGTGACACGCGTTGGCGCGTCTCGTCAGCCGCGATCCCGCTAGGTTCCGATCAGGCTGGCGGGAGCAACTCGGAGTCGGGCCCCACGGTGGGCGCCGAAGCGATTTCGGGGGCCACCGTGATTGGCGGTGGCATGGTCACGATGGGCGGAAGCCGAGGAGGCGTTCCGGGCACCTGGGCCCGTGTACCTGCGGGAGGGGCGGGTTCGCGCGCCACGAGCACCAGCCGAAATTCCCCAAAATCCTTTCCCAGAATCATCCGCAGGGGAAAGAACGAGATGATAAGACCGATGACGAAACCGACGGGCATCGCGATCAACCGTATCATCGTGGGCGCCACATGGACCAGGGCGAGCACCATGCCCAGGAAGAAGCCGATGACCATCGAGACCATGATCGTGGCAAGTGTGGCGATGGCGCTGCGCCAGGCGAAGGACCACCAGATGCGAAGGGCCCGACGGGGGGTGATTTCGAGTTCCATGGCAGGGGCGTTGCCGCTGGGCGCAACTCAGGCGGGCGTGGAGGCGTACAGCTGTTTGACGGACTCGCGGCTGAGTACGATGATCGTGAATACGCCGAGGACGGTCCCGAAGGGGACGAAGGCGCAAAGCACGGCGGCGATCACGATGCTGAAGATTCGGTTTCTCCGGCGGGAAATCATCCATCCGGAAACGACAGTGAGCAGGGCGACGATCCATCCGGCGATGACGAGGAGTCCGCCGATCACGATGAACAGGTAGCCGACTGCGGCGGGCGGGGGAGTGCCGTGATTTCCGGACATCATCGACGGGTGGTGGACCATCATCCAGCCCAGGGTGACGTGGATGAGCGGAAAGCAGGCGAGGAAAAATCCGATTCCTCCCAGCACGTAGTGAAAGACGGAGAGCAGGTTGAGGTGGTCGATGTCTTCCCGCCGTGGCGGGGTGGGCGGTGGCGTGTCCATGGCTTGGGGGTGGGTTGGAAGCGGGCGCGTGGCCTCACGCGTTTGCAGGCGGGCTGGGGTCCGACCGGTAGCAGGGCACGTTGCGGATAACAACCGCAAAGCCCGGGGAGGAACTCCTCGACCCATCCGGCGAAGTCGCCGCAACCTTGCCATCCGGCGGGCGACGCGGACTAGGATGGTGTCGCGACATGAGCAGTCACCTCCAGTCAACCCAGTGGCATACGGCCAGGGCTCTCCACCAGATCCTGCTCCTGTCCTGCGATTACACCGAACTTCGAACCTGGAACAGCGAGGACCTCCGCGCTCCGTTCTGGCGCCTGTACTGGCACGATCGGCCCGGGGCCTTTGTCAGAGTGGGCGGGGGGACGATCCGAATCCCGGCACGGCGGGTCGTACTCATTCCCCCGCACACCCATTTTGCCTGCGGCAACTCGGCCGCGTTTGGCCAGCTGTTCATGCATTTCCGGCTCGAGCCGGGCCTCGTGCAGACGGGCGGCCGGATCTATCGCCTCGGATATCGCGACGAGCTCAATCGCATCGCTGCCGATCTCAGGAAAACATTGCTCGCCGACCCGAAGGACATGCACGCCTCCCTGCTGGGCCAGGCGCTCGTGTCGCTGGCGCTGCTGTCGGTCCCTTCCACAGACTGGGCGGACCGCTACGACGATGCGCGTATCACCGAGGCGGTGACGACCATCCGATCGAGCTATCCGCGGAAAGTCGGAAACGCGGCGCTCGGGCGCGCGGCCGGCCTGCATCCGGGTGCGTTCGGCCGCCTGTTCCGTCAGGTGACCGGCGAGACGCCCGGCGGATTCCTCGCCAACCTTCGCATGGAGGAAGCCTGCGTGCTCCTCCAGACCACCGAGCTCACGATCGACGAGGTGGCGGAAAAGACAGGGTTCTGCGACAGGGGGTATCTCTCGCGAATCTTCGCCCGGCGCATGGGCCTGGCGCCCGCGAAATACCGCAGGCTCGTGAACTCTGACAATCGCCTCAGGCGCTAGGCCTCGCCTTCACTCGGGCAGCGCACGGTATTCGAAATGCCGGAACCGCACGAAGCCCGACCCGCCTGCGAAGAGCGCCGGGCGCAGGCTTAGGAAGCCGCCGACCACGTTGTGATTGTAGCCGGAGACCTCGAAGCGCATCCAGTGCTGCGTCCAGTGCACGCCGTCGGGACTGTACCACATCGTCATGACGTCGTGGTACAGTCGGAGGCGCAGGAAATAGTGACGGCCGATCTGCGCGGGTTTTGGAAACGTCGATGTTTCCCCCTTGCCGTATTCGACCAGGGACTTGTCCGAGAAGCCGAGGCCCGCGAAGAGCCGGTCGCTGTAGAAGAGGAGCAGGCCTCCCGTGGCGCCCGGGTCGCTGTCGACCTCGACCTGAATCTGGTAGTTGTGGTCGCCGCTGATGAAGCAGAGCGGGTGGGCGTCCCGCGGAGTGGTGCCGCTCGCGCGCATCACCAACTCGTGGTTTTCGACGCGTACCCGGTCGTCCTCTGCCGGGTCCGCCCGGAAAAGCGCCCATTG
>JAJXYI010000164.1 GCA_021780625.1 bacterium
CTCGATCCTGGCAATGGTCGCGTCGACCTGGATCACGAAGCGTTTCTGCAAGATCAAGCTCTTCCGCTGGAGCCAGCTGGTCGTGGGCGTGCTCAGCGCGATGCTGTATTTCATGGTGAAGCCGGGGGCGGTGGTGCCGGCGTTCATCCTGTATTTCCTCGTCTGTTTCGTCGTGGACCTGCATGCGCCGGTGTTCTGGTCGGCGATTGCGGAGGCCGTGGACTACGGCGAGTCGAAGACGGGCAAACGCGTCGCGGGCCTGGCCTTCGGGGGCATCTCGTTCTTCCAGAAGACGGGCATGAGCCTCGCGGGCGGTGCGGTGGGCGTGCTGCTCACGTATTACAAGTACGTGCCGGATCACCCGCAGAGCGCCTTCACGCTCAACGGCATCGCCCTGATGCTCTCGATCATCCCGGGCGCCTTCCACATTCTCATGGGGCTCCTGATGTTCGCATACCGGATCACGGATCGGTACTACCTCGCGATGCGCCATGGAAACGCCGCCAAACAGGACGCCGCCTGAGGCGAGACCGCACTTTCCAACGCCATGACCCTGCTCAAGCCATTGATTCTCCAGCGGGCCGACCCGTTCATCCTGCGCCATGCGGACGGCCACTACTATTTCACGGCCTCGGTGCCGGAGTACGATCGCATCGAACTGCGGCGTTCGCCCACGATCGAGGGTCTCGCCTCGGCCCAGCCGGTGGCGGTGTGGCACAAGCCCCAGGCCGGCCCGTTCAGCGACCTGATCTGGGCGCCGGAGATCCATTTCAACCGTGGCGCCTGGTACGTGTACTTCGCGGCCGCGCCGTCGCGTGAAATCGCGGGGGGGCTCTTCCAGCACCGGGTGTATGCGCTTCGCTGCGACGCGCCCAATCCGCTGGACGGCCCCTGGAGCGGGCCCGTTCGCGTCGACACCGGTATCGACAGCTTCTGCCTGGATGCGACGACCTTCAGCCACCGGGGCAGCCTGTACTACGTTTGGGCGCAGAAGGATCCTGCGATCGCGGGCAACTCAAACCTGTACATCGCGCCGATGGCGACGCCCGTGACCCTCGCGGGGCCCGTGGTGAGGCTTTCCGTCCCCGAACTCGAGTGGGAGACCCGGGGCTTCCTGGTGAACGAGGGCCCCGCGGTGCTCGTGCGGCATGGCCGCGTGTTTCTCACCTATTCGGCCAGCGCCACCGATGAGAACTACTGCATGGGACTGCTCCACGCCGATGCCGACGCCGACCTCCTCGACCCCCGCAGCTGGACGAAGTCACCGAAGCCGGTCTTCCAGACCTGCCGCGAACACGGGGTCTTCGGACCCGGCCACAATTCGTTCACGGTGTCGGAGGATGGTGCGACCGACCTGATGGTGTATCACGCCCGCACGTACCGCGACATCGTCGGTGATCCGCTCTGGGACCCCAACCGGCACACCTTCGTCAAGCCGCTGCGCTGGGGGCCGGACGGCATGCCCATCTTCGGCCGCCCCTCGGTCGCCGAATGAAGTTCAAACCAACAACGCTTCGTCCGATCCCATGATTCTCCGACTTCGCATCCTGGCACCGCTTGCGCTGATGGCGGCCGCGCTTTTCGCGGGCGCCCCCGCGCGGGCGGCCGAATGGCCCCTGACGGGCTCGCTGATCGCACATGATCCCACCCTCATCCGCGAGGGCGCCTCCTGGTGGTGCTTTTACACCGGCAAGGGCCTGCCTTCGAAGACCTCGCCGGATGGCCGTGCCTGGACGCTGCGCGCCCCGCTCTTTTCCAAGGAGTTGTCGTGGTGGCGCACCTACGCCCCGAAGATGGGCGCCATCGACGTGTGGGCGCCCGACGTCCACCACTTTGGCCAGCGCTATTGGCTCTACTACTGCGTCTCGGAGTTCGGGAAGAACAACTCGGCGATCGGATTGATGTCGTGCACCAGCCTGGCGCTGGGCGACTGGCGCGATGAGGGCGCCGTGCTCAGCTCGAAGGCGGGGGTCGACACCTTCAATGCGCTGGACCCGAACCTCACGGTCGACGCCGCGGGCCGGCCCTGGCTCGTCTTCGGTTCCTGGTTCTCCGGCATCTATATCGTGCCGATCGACCCCGCCACGATGAAGCCCTCGGGCGCGCCGAGGAACCTGGCGTATCGCGAGAACGGCATCGAGGGTCCGGTCATCGTGTATCGCGATGGTTATTACTACCTGTTCACCTCCATCGACCGATGCTGCCGCGGCGCGGACAGCACCTACAAGATCAGCGTGGGTCGCTCCCGCGCGATCACGGGGCCCTACGTCGACGAGCAGGGGACGGACATGATGTCCGGCGGCGGAACGATCATCGAGCGGGGCGGGCCGCGGTGGCGCGGGCCCGGAGGGCAGGACGTGCGCGATTTCGGAGGGCATTGGGTGCTCGTGCGCCACTCGTACGACGCCGAGCACAAGGGAGAGCCCACGCTTCGGATCGCCGACCTGTATTTCAACAAGGCCGGCTGGCCGACCCTCTCGAAGCCCGGTTCGTGATCTCCCACCCGGCGACGCGGGAGGCATCCGACGGGCTGCCGAGGCGGCCGCGGATCTTAGGATCCCGGAAATAGTGGCGGCCGTCCGGGTATTTCGGGGGTTTGACTATGCCTGGAGGGGGACCTCAAGTGGACGATCGCCGCAGGCCGGTCCATGGTGTGCGGTCCCATCCCCCCGCCGCCCATGCGCCTCCTCGCGATCCTCGCCCTCTGCCTCCCGTTTGCCGTCACGCTCCGCGCCGGGGCACAAGACACCGAACGCCAGTACTTGTCCGGTCACGACAGCACCGATGCGGTGCCCTGGGACTTTTTCTGCACCGCCGGGCGCGGAAGCGGTTACTGGACGAAAATCCCCGTTCCCTCGTGCTGGGAGCAGGAGGGCTTTGGAGCCTACGCCTACGGCCTGGCGGCCCGTCCGAGCAAGCGCGTGCCGGTCCCGCCCCAGCCGCCCGAGGAGAAGGGCATTTACCGGCGCAACTTCACGGTGCCGGCCTCCTGGCGCGGCCGGGACGTGCGCGTGGTGTTCGAGGGCGTGATGACCGACGCCGCGGTGACGGTGAACGGCGTATCGGCCGGGCCGGTACACCAGGGCGCGTTCTACCGCTTTTCGTACGACCTCACCGACAAGCTTCGCTTCGGCGCCGAAAACAGCATTGAGGTGGTCGTGTCGAAAGAGTCGGCGAACCGGAGCGTCAACGCCGCCGAGCGCCGGGGCGACTACTGGAATTTCGGCGGAATCTTCCGCCCTGTCTGGCTGGAGTCGACGCCGGCGCGCTTCATTGACCACGTGGCGATCGACGCGGAGGCGGACGGCCGGTTCTCGGCCCGCGTGCGGCTCGGAGGCGACATTCCCGTCGGAGCTCGGATCGAGCTGCGCCTGCGGCACGACCACGGGGCGTGGACCGCTCCGGCGCTGGACTTCCCGGTGCCCGCCGGGTCGCATGAGCTGACGGTGAGCACGGTGGAGGGCCACCCAGACCTATGGACCGCGGAGACGCCGAACCTTTACGATGCGGAATTCATCCTGCGGGTGGACGGCCATGACGTTCACCGCGTGACGCAGCGGTTTGGATTCCGCACGCTCGAGGTGAAGCCCGGCGTCGGTTTGTTTCTCAACGGCCATCGCATCACGCTCAAGGGCGTGTGCCGGCACAGTTTCTGGCCCGAGACGGGCCGCACGCTTTCGCTCGCGGTGCAGCGCCTGGACGTCGACCTGATGAAGGAGGCCAACATGAACGCCGTGCGCATGTCGCACTATCCGCCCGACCCGGAGTTCCTGGATCTCTGTGACGAGGCGGGCCTGTACGTGCTCGACGAACTCGGCGGCTGGCACGGCCGCTACGACACCCAGACGGGACGCAAGCTGATCCGCGAGATGGTGCGCCGCGATGTGAACCACCCGAGCATTCTTTTTTGGGACAACGGAAACGAGGGCGGGGGGAATCCGGCCAACGACGGCGAGTTTGCGAAATATGATCCGCAGCACCGTCCCGTCCTCCATCCCTGGGGCGATTTCGACGGGATGAACACGGCGCACTACCGCGACTACGGGGACACGGTGAAACTCGCGCAGGGGCCCGACATTTTCATGCCCACGGAATTCCTGCACGGCCTGTTCGACGGCGGCGCGGGCGCGGGGCTCGAGGATTACTGGAAGATCATGGGCGAGAAACCGCTCGCCGCGGGCGGCTTCATCTGGGCCTGGCTCGACGAGGCGGTGGCTCGCACCGACGAGAACGGGCGCCTCGACGCCCAGGGCGACCTCGCGCCGGACGGCATCGTGGGTCCGCACCGGGAGAAGGAGGGGAGCTATTACACGATCAGGGACATCTGGTCGCCGGTGCAGGTACCGCTCGCGACGCTCCCGGCAAATTTCACCGGCACGCTGCCGGTGCGCAACCGGTACGATTTCCTGAATCTCAAAACCGTCACCTTCGCCTGGCGTCTGATGCGCTTCGGCCCTCCGGGGGCGCTCACGGGGCTGCGCACGCTGCTCGCCGACGGGCGGGTGCCCGGTCCGGATGTCGCCCCGCGCACGGACGGCACCGTCACGCTGCCGCTTCCCGCCGACTGGCGCGACGCCGACGTGCTTTACGTGACGGCCTTCGACTCCCGCGAACGTGCGCTGTGGACCTGGTCGTGGAGGTGGAAGTCCGGCCTGGACTCGATCGGTCGGGCCGCGCTCGCGACGTCGCCGCGCTTCCCGAAATACGCGAGCCCGATCCAGCGCCCCGTGGAGCCTCCTCCGGTGGTGGCTGTGGCCGATGACGGCCCGAAGGCTGTCGTCACCGACGGACGCGAGACCGTGCGCTTCGATCGCACGACGGGCGAGATCGACGGCATCACCTACGACGGACGCGCGATCTCCCTGACGGGTGGTCCGCGTCTGGTGGCCTACCGCCGCTACGAACGCGGCTTTGTCCCCGTACCGGGCATGCTTTCGGGCCGGCTCACCGGTTGGAATGAAAAGCACGAGGGCGACGCGGTGGTGTTGACCGCGACCTACGCGGGACTGATGCGGGAGATCCGCTGGACCATCGGACCTGATGGGGACATTCGCCTGGACTATGCCTTCAAGGGGCCGGGTACCGTCGATCTGCTCGGCGTGGATTTCGATTACCCGGAGGAGAAGATGGAGTCGAAGGAATGGTTCGGCGGAGGGCCGTATCATGTCTGGCAGAACCGCCTGCGCGGCACCGAGCTCGCGCGCTGGAGCACGCCGTACAACAACCACATTCCCGGCCAGGACTGGACTTTCCCGGAGTTCAAGGGCTGGTTCTCGGGCTGGTCCTGGATGAGCTTCACCACGACGGAGGGGCGTTTCGCATTCCTAAACGGCGGCGGTGCGCCCTACGTGGGCGTGTACACCCCGCACGACGGAGCCTTCGATCCGGTGTTGGTCATCCCGCGCACGGGGCTGGGCGTTTATCAGGTGATCCCCGCGATGGGGTCGAAGACCGCGCGCCCCGACGAGACGGGGCCAGAGGGTGAACCGAAGGTGGTCGACGGCGAGGTGCGGGGCACGCTCGTGATCCGCGTATTGGAAAACCCATGATGACGCGCCTGCGATTAGTCCTCACCGGTCTCCTCCTTGGGGCCGCATCGTTCCTGGGCGCTGTCCCTTTGTTCGGGGAGGCCGCGGCCGCCGGGTTGCGCCACGAATGGTCCCTGGATGCCGGCTGGCGCACCGCGGAGGATGTGAATCCGCACCGCTACGATGGCTTCCAGCGGGCCGCTTTCGACGATCACGCGTGGAAGGCCGTGGACGTGCCGCACAACTGG
>JAJXYI010000692.1 GCA_021780625.1 bacterium
ACACGGAGATCGCCGCCGCCTTTCTCACCGGACTGGTGCCGACCAGCGACAGTGCGAGCAGCGGTGGAGCGCACAATTTTCCCCGCTTTCTCGAAAACGGCGGCACCGTGGCGATCCGCGGCTCGCTGGTTGCGATGTTCGAGAGCAAGATTGCAACCCAGCCCTGGTCCACCCGGTTCTACGGCGCGCCAACCCGAATCTGGGGCTTCGATTCGATCTTCCAGAACGGGACTTTCCCTCCCCTCACTCCGAAGGTGCAGTCGTTCCGCCGCTCGTCGTTCACGATGTTGAACGCCGCGCAATACTCGGCAGCCAAGGCCGCACTCTGGCCCTGAGTGCGGCGGCCGCGCACGCGGCGGCGGGCCGACTCACTCCTTCCAGAGCTGGAGGATGCGAAGGTAGTTGCCGCGCTCGTACGCCTCGGGATCCGGACAGTTGCGCAGGCTGAGCGCGCCGATCATCTGGGAGACGGACTCATACTCCTGGGCGGCCATGAACTCGGTCAACCCCTTGAGCAGATCCGCCAGTCGCTGGGGACCGCGTGTGAGCAATTCGGTCGTCACCTGGGCGACGTCGGCACCTGCGAGCAGCGCCTTTGCGACGTCGGAGGGGAAGTGGATGCCGCCCGAGCACGCGAGGCTGAGCTTCACCTGATCGCGCAGCAGGCCGAGCCAGCGCAGGCGGAGGCGCAGATCCTCGGAAGTGGAGAGGTCGAGCTTCGGGATGACCTCGAGATTTTCGAGATCGATCTCGGGCTGGAAAAATCGGTTGAACATCACGATGCCGTCGGCGCCGGCCTGTTCGAGGCGGCCCGCGAGATGGGCGAAGGAGCTGTAGAACGGCGACAGTTTTACGGCGATCGGAAGATTCACGCTGCCGCGCACGCTCACCACGATCGACACGACCCGGTTTTCAATGTCGGCCGCGGTCATGGTGCGGCTCGTCGCGAGGAAATAGGTGTTGAGCTCGATCGCATCGGCGCCGGCCTGCTGGATCTGGCGGGCATAGTCGGTCCAGCTCCCGACGTTGGTGCCGTTGAGCGACGCGATGACGGGCAGCGAGGTCGCCTTCTTCAGCTTGGCGATCTGGCCGAGGTACTCGTCGGGGCCGAGCGGATAATCGTCGCTGTGGGGGAAGAAGCTCGTCGCCTCGGCAAAATTGTCCTGCCAGCGCTCGATGTGGCGGTTGACGGCCGTTTGATTGCCCTCGATCTGCTCGGCGAACAGCGAGTGCATGACGATGGCGGCGGCGCCGGCGTCCTCGAGCCTTCGGACATTGTCGAAGTTGTCGACGAGGGGCGAGGCGCCCGGCATGAGAGGATTCTTGAGCTTGAGGCCGAGATAACTGGTGGAAAGGTCCATGGAATAACGGGGGGAGGCTTGTCTGAGAGAACGGGCCGCGCCGGAGAGTCGGCGGCGGCCAAGAGGGGAAAGGGAGGCTGCCCTGGGGCAGGGCCTCCCGAGGAAACAAGAAACCTAGGCCGAGGGCTGTGCGCCGGGCGCCGCAGGCGTCTCGGGGTTGGCCGGCTTGGAGGCTTCCGACAGGTGTTTGTAGTGGGCCATGTGGACATCGACCGCGGCCTGGGCGCGTTTGCCGAGCTCGGCGGCGCGCTCCGGATCGGCCTTGTACAGGACCTGGAAGCGCAGCTCGTTCTTCGTGAACGCGGCGAGCGGCTGCTTCGGCGCGCCGGAGTCGAGCACAAGCGGAGCCTTGCCGTCGAGCGCGCGGGCCGGATCGTAGCGGAAGAGAGGCCAGTAACCGGTGTCGACGGCGAGCTTCTGCTGGTCGAGTCCGTTGGCGATCGGGAAGCCGTGGGCGATGCAGTGCGAGTACGCGATGATGAGCGACACGCCGGGATGCCTCTCGGCCTCGATGAAGGCCTGGACCGTCTGACTGTCCTTGGCGCCGACGGCGATTTTCGCGACGTAGACGTTGCCGTAGCTGGCCGCGATCATCGCGAGGTCCTTCTTGTCGGTGTCCTTGCCGGCGGCGCTGAACTTGGCAACCGCACCCAGGGGCGTGGACTTCGAGCGCTGGCCGCCGGTGTTGGAGTAGACCTCCGTATCCAGAACCAGGATATTGATTTTCCGGCCCGAGGCGAAGACATGGTCGAGGCCGCCGAAGCCGATGTCGTAGGCCCAGCCGTCGCCGCCGAGGATCCACACCGACTTGTCGATGAGGTAATCGACGATCCAGCCGAAGCGCTGCGCCTTCTCGTCGCCCAGGCCGGAGATGGCGGCCTTGATGGCGGCGACGTGACCGCGGGCCTTGGCGAGGCCGGCGTCGGTGGTCTGGTCGGCCTCCCTGAAGCCGGCGACGTCACCGGCGGGGAGCAGCGGGGAGAGTTCGTTGAGAAGGCGGTGGGCCTGCACGGCGAGCTGGTCGACGCCCGCGCGGATGCCAAGGCCGTACTCGGCGTTGTCCTCGAAGAGCGAGTTGGACCAGGCGGGGCCGCGGCCTGCCTTGTCGGTGCAGTAGGGCGTGGTCGGCAGGTTGCCGCCGTAGATCGAGGAGCAGCCCGTGGCGTTCGCAACGAGGAGCCGGTCTCCGTAGAGCTGGGTCAGCAGCTTGACGTAGGGCGTCTCGCCGCAGCCGGTGCAGGCGCCGGAGAATTCGAAGAGGGGCTGGCGGAACTGCGAGCCCTTGACGTCGGCGCGCAGGAGGGCGGCGGGCGGGGGCGGCAATTTCAGGAAGAAGTCGAAGTTGGCGCTCTCCTTCTCGCGGATCGCCGGCTGGGGCACCATCATGAGGGCCTTCCGGTTCGGGGCGGTCTTGTCCTTGGCTGGGCAGACCTTCGCGCAAAGGGTGCAGCCTGTGCAGTCCTCGGGGGCGACCTGGATGGTGTAACGATGGCCCGGGGCCTCTAACGAGCGGAGCTTGACGCTCTTGAACGTCTCGGGGGCGCCGGCGACGGCCTCGTCGGGATAGGCCGCGCAGCGGATGGCGGCGTGAGGGCAGACGAGCACGCACTTGTTGCACTGGATGCACAGGGCGGGATCCCAGGACGGGATCTCCAGGGCGATATTGCGCTTCTCCCATTTCGTGGTGCCGAGCGGGAAGGTGCCGTCGGGCGTGAAGGCGGAGACGGGCAGTCGGTCGCCGTCTCCGGCCATCATGACGCCGATGGTGCGCTGGACGTAATCGGGCGCGGCCTCGGCGACCACAGGCTGACGATTGAAGGAGCTGGTGACGGAGGACGGAACGGGGATCTCATGCAGCGCGGCGAGCGCGGCATCGACGGCGGCGTGATTCTTGGCCACGACGGCGTCGCCCTTCTTTCCGTAGGTCTTCTTGATGGCCTTCTTGATCGCCTCGATGGCCTGGTCGCGCGGAAGCACGCCGGACAGGGCGAAGAAGCAGGTCTGCATCACGGTGTTGATCTGGCCGCCCATGCCTGCAGCGCGCGCGACCGAGATCGCGTCGATGGCGAAGAGCTTCAGCTTGAGTTCGATGACTCGCTGCTGGAACTCGGCAGGCAGGCGGTTCCAGACCTGATCGGGCGTCGCGCCGATGTTGAGCAGCAGGATTGCACCCGGACGCGCCTCCTTGAGAACGTCGATGCGCTCGACGAAGGGGAAATGGTGGATTGCGACGAAGTTCGCGCTGCGAATGAGGTACGGGGATCGGATCGGGCGCGGGCCGAAGCGCAGGTGCGAGACGGTCATCGCGCCGGACTTCTTCGAATCGTAGACGAAGTAGCCCTGGGCGTAGAGATCCGTACCCTCGCCGATGATCTTGATGGAGTTCTTGTTTGCACCGACAGTGCCGTCGGCGCCCAGGCCGTAAAACACGGCGCGGCGGGTGTCGTCGCTTTCGATATCGAAGGACTCGTCGACGTCGAGCGAGAGCCGTGTGACGTCGTCGTTGATGCCGACCGTGAAGCGGGTGCGCGGGGAGGGCTTGAGCAGCTCGTCGAAGACGGCCTTGGCCATCGCGGGGGTGAACTCCTTGGAGCCCAGTCCGTAGCGGCCGCCGATGATCTTCACCCTGCCGACGCGATCGCTCTCGTAGAGGGCGGTGGCGACATCCTGGAAGAGCGGCTCTGCGAGCGCGCCGGGCTCCTTGGTGCGGTCGAGCACGGCGATGCTCTTCACGGATTTCGGAAGGGCCGCGAGCATGGCCTTGGCATCGAACGGACGGAAGAGGCGGACCTTCACGAGGCCCGTCTTTTCGCCCCGGGCATTGAGATGCGCCACGGCCTCCGACACGGTATCGGAGCCGGAACCCATGATGACGATGACGCGGTCCGCGTCGGGGGCGCCCTCGTAGTCAAAAAGTTTATACTGACGGCCCGTCAGGGCGGCGAAGGCGTCCATGGCCTCCTGCACCCGGCCGGCAACCGCATCGTAGAAGGGATTGCAGGCCTCGCGCGCCTGGAAGAACACGTCGGGATTCTGGGCGGTGCCGCGGATGGAGGGGCGGTCGGGGGTGAGCGCGTGCTCGCGGAAGGCCTTTACGCGGTCCATGTCGATCAGCGCGCTGAGCACGGCATCGTCGACCATCGCGATCTTCTGAACCTCATGCGAGGTGCGGAAGCCGTCGAAGTAGTGCATGAAGGGAATCCGGCTGGTCAGCGTGGCGGCGTGTGAGATCACCGCCAGGTCATGCGCCTCCTGGACCGAGTGCGAGCAGAGCATTGCGACGCCCGTCTGGCGGCAGGCCATGACGTCCGAGTGATCGCCGAAAATCGACAGGGCATGCGAGGCGAGCGCACGGGCCGTCACGTGAAGCACAAACGGATGAAGCTCGCCCGCGATCTTGTAGAGATTGGGGATCATCAGCAGCAGGCCCTGCGACGCCGTGAACGACGCCGAAAGCGCTCCGGCCTGGAGTGCGCCGTGCAGCGCGCCCGCCGCGCCGCCCTCAGACTGCATCTCGATCACCTCGGGGACGTGACCCCAGAGGTTCTTCATCTTCTTGGCCGACCATTCGTCGACCCATTCGCCCATCGGGGACGAGGGCGTGATCGGATAGATTGCGAACAGTTCGCAGACTCGGTAAGCCACGTTCGCGACTGCCTCGTTGGCGTCGAGTGTGGAGAGGACGGGAGAGAGGGGCTTAATCACGGCGCTAACCTTATCTATCAGAGCGACTGCAGGCATCTCACCCCTTGCCCATCGCAGCGCATTTCTTGCAGGAGCCCATTCACCGGCTTTCACACGAACAATTGGTGCGCAGACGATTGCTGATCTTAACGCGATGATCGATCGAATCTTAAGTATATAATCAATCAGGGAAATTCAGGATTCGCAGCGCGCCCGATTTTTGCCATCCTACTGGATCACAGCCATCTGCAATACCAGTCCCCCATGAAATCCTATCGCAAAGAGTTGTGGTTTGAGCTCTCCGAACGTCGGGCGCTGCGCAATATCACGCACGACATCGAGGCCTGTTTGGAAGAGAGCGGCGTTCGCGAGGGTCTATGCCTGGTCAACGCCATGCACATCACCGCTTCGGTCTTCATCAACGATGACGAGTCGGGCCTTCACGAGGATTTCGAACGCTGGCTGGAGCGTCTCGCCCCCGAGAAGCCCCACTCGCAGTACGCGCACAACCGGACGGGGGAGGACAATGCGGATGCCCATCTGAAGCGGACGATCATGGGGCGGGAGGTGGTCGTCGCCGTTTCGTCGGGGAAACTGGATTTTGGTCCGTGGGAGCAGATCTTCTACGGCGAATTCGACGGACTGCGCAGGAAGCGCGTGCTCGTAAAGATCATCGGCGATTAGATCTCCACGTAGTTCACCGATCACGCGCCTTCCGTTCTAAGGACTTTTTTACACCTGCGACCTTGTAAGGCTCCCGGCGGAAGTGTTGAATCCGGCCTCGTGGCCGTGGCTATCTTTCTTCTATCCGCCCCGACCCATTTTTATCATAAACCAAAAGTATTGTCATGAAACCTACCCTCGTTCGCTCCCAAGGCTTCACCCTTGTTGAAATCATGATCGTCGTCGTCATCATCGGCCTGCTCGCCGCGATGGCTATTCCCGCCTTCCAAAAGGTCCGTCAGGCGTCGCAGGACAAAACGGTGCTCAATAACGCCCGTCAGATCTCCGCGGCCGCCGACCAGTACTACCTGGAAAACGGTGTGTCGTCCGTGAGTTTGAACAATCTGATCGGACCCACGAACTACGTGAAGTCGCTCAACCTCGTCGCCAATGAGACGTACCCCGCCGGCTGCACGCAGGGCGAGGCCGTCACGGTCCTCGGCGTCGCGGGCGCCCGCACGATCACGTACGCTCCCTAAGGCTTTCGTCGTTTGATGGCATTTGCAGGCCGCCAGCCTTCGGGCTTGGCGGCTTTTTTGCGCGTGTGCACCTAGCCTGGGGCGCCTGCTGAAAGCTTCCGCGAACGCGGAGGCTTTTTCATGCCCGCCAAAGACGAAGCCGGAGCTTGCGCCGGCCCGGTCTCCGGGCTCCATTGACTGCCCTCCCCCATGCCACCCGAGACCGAGAAACTGACCCCGATGATGCAGCAGTATTTCGAGGTGAAGCGCGGACTTCCGCGCGACACCTTGCTGCTGTTTCGGCTGGGCGATTTTTTCGAATTGTTTTTCGACGATGCGGTGACCGCCTCGAAGCTGCTCGGGCTCACACTCACGCGCCGACAGGAGCATCCGATGGCGGGCATCCCTTTTCACGCGGCCGACACCTACGTTGGCCGGCTGCTGGCGGCCGGGAAGAAGGTCGCCATCTGCGACCAGCAAGAGGCCGCCAAACCCGGCAAACTCGTCAAACGCGAGCTCACCCGCATTCTGACGCCCGGCACCACGCTCGCCGCGAATCAGGTGGAGGCCCAGCGCAACCACTACCTCGCCGCACTCTCCCAGGATCGCCGCGGTCTGCATGCGGCGTGGATGGACCTCACCACGGGCGAGTTTCGTGTGGCAACCGATGCGGGTCCCGAAAATCTGCTGCCGATCCTGACCTCCCTGGAACCTCGCGAGCTGCTGATCGCCGAGGGCGAACTCGAGCGCTGGCGCGCCGCCCCGCACGAGCAGGGCGCCCTTCACGCCCTCCGGGATTTTTGCGCTTCGAGGCCCTGCACGGAGCTTCCGGGATTCCAGTTCGACACGGACGCTGGCGCCAAGGTCGTCATGGAGGCCCTTCGCGTGCTCAATCTCGAGGGATTCGGACTCCAGATGGACCACCCCGCGCTGGGGCCGGCGGGGGCACTCGTCCAATACGCCACCGAGACTCTGTGTGCGAAGCCCGAGAACCTGCGTTCGCTCCGGGAATACCGAAGCGACGGTTCGCTGCTGCTCGACCCGGCGACGTTGCGCAATCTTGAGATATTTCAGGCGATCCGCGGCGGGCGGGAGGGATCGCTCTACGGTGCGATCAATCGCACCGCCACGGCCGCCGGCGCGCGCCTGCTCGAGCGCTGGATCGCCGCGCCCACGCTCGATCTAGGGGAACTGCGCCGCCGCCAGCACCTCGTGGGCGAACTGCTCGCCGAGCCCTCGTTGCTGGGCGAGCTGCGCGACGCGCTCGGCAAGGTGCGCGACATTCCGCGCATCCTCGGTCGGCTCCAAAATCGTCTGCGCAATCCGCGCGAACTGGGGGGCGTGCGCGACACCACGCTCCAGCTTCCCGAGCTGCGCACCCTGCTTGCCCGCTTCGGTGCTGAAACCCGCCTTCAGGCCATCACCGGCCGCATCGGCGAATTTGCGCCGCTGCGCGACCTGCTCTCCCGCGCGCTCGCCGACGAGATGCCCGCCGACGTCGCCGACGGCAATTTTATCCGCGCCGGTTTCGACTCCGAACTCGACCGCCTGCGCAGCCTCACCACCGACAACAAGACCTGGCTCTCCGAGCTGGAGCGCGGCGAACAGGACCGCACGGGCATCCGCAGCCTGAAGGTCCGCTACAATTCGGTATTCGGCTATTATATCGAGGTGACGAAGGCCAACCTGCACCTCGTCCCCACCGATTACATCCGCAAGCAAACGACCGCCAACGGCGAGCGGTACGTGACCGAGGGGCTCAAGCAGAAGGAGAAGGAGATTTTCCACGCCGAGGAAAACGCCCTCGCCCGCGAGCGAGAGCTGTTCGACGGGCTCGTCACCGCGGTGCTCGACGAGTCGCTCGGCCTCGCCGAGACCGCCGACACGATGGCAGAGCTCGACTTGCTCGCGGGCTGGGCGCTGCTCGCCCGCGAATGGGACTATTGCCGCCCCGAACTCGACGAGGGCAGCGTGCTCGAGATCGTCGACGGCCGCCACCCCGTGGTGGAGCAAATGCTCAAGTCCGAGCGCAACGGGCTCGCCGGCGCCCAGGCCTTCGTGCCCAACGACACCCTGCTCGCCTGCGACGAAGCCCAGATCCTCCTCATCACCGGCCCCAACATGGCGGGCAAGTCCACGTACATCCGCCAGGTCGCGCTCATCACCCTACTCGCCCAGATCGGCTGCTGGACCCCCGCACGCAGCTGCCGCATCGGACTCGTGGACCGCATTTTCTCGCGCGTGGGCGCGAGCGACGATCTCGCACGCGGAAATTCGACCTTCATGGTCGAGATGAACGAGACCGCCAACATCCTCAATCACGCCACCGACCGCTCGCTGATCATCCTCGACGAGATCGGGCGCGGCACCTCGACCTACGACGGGCTCAGCATCGCGTGGGCCGTCGTGGAACATCTCCACCGCGAAGACACCCGGGGCCCGCGCACGCTTTTCGCCACGCATTATCAGGAGCTCACCGAACTCGCCAAACACCTGCCGCGCCTGCGCAATTTTTCGGTCGCCGTAAAAGAATGGAACGACGAGATCATCTTCGTGCGCCGCGTGATCGCCGGTCCCGCCGACCGAAGCTACGGCATCCAGGTGGCACGCCTCGCCGGCCTGCCCCTGAGCGTCATTGACCGCGCCAAGACCATCCTCGGCAAACTCGAGGGGGACGACGAGACCGTCGAACTCCCCTCCCCCAAGGCCAAACCCCGCAGGAAGATCACAGTGAAGTCCGAAGAGGACGGCCAGCTCTCCCTGCTCTGACGCGCTTCGCACCGCCGGTATCCATACTCCGGCGACCGAAGGATCCATCCCGCAAAGCCCGCACCCTCCCCGGCGCCGAACGCAGGTTATTGGCTTTCACAAAGGTCTTTTGGGACATCATCCATGGTCATTCATGACCGACTGTGATATCAAAAAGGTCGTTCGCACCCCCTGGGCGACACGCGTCACCCATGAACCATTCCACCTCCTCCATGATCCGTCCCTTTTGGCACGGCGCGGCCCTGCCATTTCGGCGGGGTTGCCGCCTTGGCCGGCTCGGCCTCGCCGCCGTGCTCGCCTGCCTGGCCGCCACCGCATGCCAGGCCGCGGATGCCGCGCCTTCGCGGGCTCCGTCCCCGGCGGCGCGCCCGAGGCGCGTCTACCAGGCCGTGCGCCTCGAAGGCACGGCACCCGTCATCGACGGGAAGCTCGACGACGCCTGCTGGCAGACGCTCGGCGCGTGGTCCGGAGGCTACACGCAGTTCACCCCGTACCACGGCGCCCCACCCAGTCATCCGACCGAAATAAAGATCCTCTACGACAACCGGAACTTGTACGTCGCCATCCGCGCATCCGACGGCCCCATCGAAAAGCGCTCGCGGTTTCCCGGAGACCGAGACGAGTTCAGCGGCGACATCGTCGGCGTCACCTTCGATAGCTACCACGACAAACGCTCGGCCTTCGAATTCGACCTGACATCCGCCGGACAAAAGATCGACCTGCGGCTCTTCAACTCGAGCTGGGATACGACGTGGAACGCGATCTGGGACGGCAAAGTTTCCCAGGACGCCAAGGGCTGGTATGCCGAATTTCTCATTCCTCTGAGTCAGCTGCGCTATGTCCAGGGCAACGACGTGTGGGGCCTGCACTCCTGGCGCTGGATCGACGGGAAAAAGGAGGAGGACGACTGGAATTTGATCGCGAACGACGACTCGGGGATCGTCCAGTCGTTTGGTGAACTCCACGGCATGGCCGGTCTGAAGGCATCGCGCCGCATCGAGGTGACGCCCTACGTCTCCGCGAAGACCGAGACCTTCGGGCGCCGGGACGGCGAAGCCGTGCGGTCCGGCCGCACGAAGCTGGACGCCGGACTCGACGCGAAGATCGGGCTCACGACCAACCTTACGCTGGACGCCTCGGTCCTCCCCGATTTCGGACAACTCGATGCGGATCCCTCCGTGATGAACCTCACGGCGTTCGAGACTTTTCTCGAGGAGCGTCGCCCACTTTTCCTGGAGGGCAGCGACATCTTCCGCTTCCCCTTCGACGAGGACGAGGTGTTCTACAGCCGACGCATCGGCCAGTCGCCGTCGATCTGGCCCTCGCAGACGGTGCTGTCGATGCCTGGGAGCGCCACGCTGCTTGGCGCGCTCAAGCTCTCGGGCAAGACTTCCCGGGGGCTGGCACTCGGGGTCCTGGGCTGCGAGACCGAGGGGGAGTCGGCCGAGATCGTCGACAACGGGGCGCCGGCGTCCATGGCAGTCGTGCCGCGCACCGACTTCCTCGTCGCCCGTGCGCAGCAGGAATTTCGCGGCGGCGACACGCTGGTCGGCGGGATCGTCACTCGCACGCAGCGCATCCTCGACACGCAGGCGCTTCGCGACGCGGTGCCTGCGCAGGCCACAGTGGTCGGCGCGGATCTCATGCATTACTGGGCCGATCGGGAATTTTTTGCGCAAGCCGTGCTGATCCACAGCCGCGTGACCGGCACGCCCGCCGCGATCGAGCAGATTGAGCTCGATTCGGCCCGCTACTTCCAGCGTCCCATCGATGGCGTCAGCCGAGTCGATCCCTCGCGCGATTCCATCGAAGGGAGCGGCCTTTGGCTGAAGGCCGGACGCGGGAGCCGGGGCCATTGGCGCTACAACGAACAGTTCGTCGCACGCACGCCGGGACTCGATTTCAACGACCTGGGTTACCTCGCGATCGCCGACCGGCTGAGCCAGCGAACGGAGGTCGCCTACGTGGACAAGACGCCATCGGCGATCGCCAACTCCATCGCGCTCACCGCCAGCCATCAGAACGAATGGACCACCCACGGCGAATTTCTGCGGCCCCAGGTGAAGCTGCAGCTCGACGCCGAGCTGAAGAACAAAGGTACCTTGTCCGCAACGCTCCAGGGCTGGGGCGCCGGACGGGATCCGATCGCCCTGCGCGGCGGACCGATGCTCTGGGAACCGGCCGTCCTGTCCGGCTATTTCTGGTACGGGACCGACCCCTCGCGCCGCGTCTTTGCCTCGCTCTGGGGACATCTTTCCCGGGCTCAGGACGCCACCTACCGCGACTCGGGCCTTGGCGTGAAAGTGAGCGCACGCCCCTGCAGCCCGCTGCTCGTGTCGGTCTCGGTCGAGCGGACTAACCAGACCGACCTCGCGCGTTCGGTGGCATTCTCGAATCCGGACGGCACCGCAGCCGCCTCCAGCTACGTCGCGCGCGGCGACGGACAATCGCTGTCGCTGGCCTTCCGAGCCCAGTGGATCATCCGACCCGAACTCCGCATACAATATTACGGCAGTCCCTTCGGTTCCGTCCTTCGCCATACGACGTTTCGACGGGTAAACGCTCCCCTTGCACACTCGGCCGCCAGCCGGTTCAGCGCCGTACTGCCCTCCTCTCTCGTCGACGGAAACATCCACCTCGACGACGGCGCGCCGGGCGAAGTCATCGCATCGAACCCGGACTGGAACAGCGGACAGTTCCGCTCGAACCTGGTGTTGAAATGGGACTATCGCCGGGGCTCCACGCTTTATCTCGTCTGGGCGCAGCAGCGCGACACCTCGGCGCTCGACACCGGCAACGACGCCCGCGGCTCGCTCGGCAGCCTCTGGAACGTCGCCCCCGACAACCAGGTGATGGTCAAACTCACTTATTGGTTCTCGAGTTGAGGCCGGCCTCTCCTGCGCCGGTCTTCCCAGAAAAGACTTTAAAAGCGTATCGCGCGGGGTCACAAACAGGTTCCGTGGCCACTCGAAAAACCATCGGTTCAGCTGCCATCCATGCTGCCATCTCGCAAATCGCCCAAGTCATCGCAGCCCGGCACCCCTCGCCGACGCGCCTGATCGTGCTCGGCATTGCCAACGGCGGGCTTCCCCTCTCGCGCCGGCTCACCTCCCGCCTCTCCGCCCTCGCCCCGAAGGTCCACACGGCCCTCGGTTCGCTCGACATCTCCTTTCACCGCGACGATATCGGGCGAAACCCCATCCCCAAGGAGTTCACGCCCACGGTCATCCCGGGCGACGTGAACGGCGCCCACGTCATCCTCGTCGACGACGTGATTTTCACCGGCCGCACGGTGAAGGCCTCGCTCGACGAACTCTTCGATCATGGCCGGCCCGCCAAAGTCGAGCTCGCCGTCCTCGTCGACCGCGGCGGTCGCCGCCTCCCCGTGCACGCGGACTACATTGGCATCACCCTCGACGACGTCGCGGACGACGAGAAGGTCGTGATCAACCTCGACGAGCAGCATCCCGCCCACGACCTCATCCGCATCGAAAACGCAGTGCCGCCCAAGCCGCGCCACACAAAAGCCTGACGCCCCCACCCCTTCCCTTCGTCACCCGAACTTCCATGCCCTGGACCCGCAAGCATCTCATCACGCTCGAGGAGCTCTCGCTCGCCGAGATCGACCAAATCCACACGACGGCCACCGCCTTCAAGAAGATCCTCCGTCGAAACGTGAAGAAGGTTCCCGCCCTGCGCGGCAAGACCATCGTCAACCTCTTCCTCGAGCCGAGCACACGCACCCGCATCGCCTTCGACATGGCGGCGAAGCGCCTGAGCGCCGACGTCATCTCCTTCGACGCCGCCAGCTCCAGCACGACCAAGGGCGAGACGCTGCGCGACACCGCCGAAAATATCCAGGCGCTCAACGCGGACATGATCGTCATCCGCCACGCCTGCGCCGGCTCCCCCCTCTACCTCTCTCGGATCCTCGACATTCCCGTGATCAACGCCGGCGATGGCGCACATGAGCACCCTTCCCAGGGTCTGCTCGACACCTTCACGATGAAGGAGCACTTCGGCGACCTGCGGGGCCGCAAGGTCGTCATCCTCGGCGACATTCTTTTCAGCCGCGTCGCACGCTCCAATATTCACGCCCTCTCGAAAATGGGCGCGGCCGTGACGCTCGTCGGCCCCTCCACCCTCGTGCCCCACGCCTTCACTTCGATGGGCGTCACCGTATCGCACGACCTGAAATCCGCCCTGGCCGACGCCGAGGTGGTGATGCTCCTGCGCATCCAGCACGAGCGCCAGGCGACCAACCCCTTCCCGTCCATCGGCGAGTACACGAGCATGTTCGGCCTGAACAAGACCCGCGCCTCGTGGCTCAACCCGAAGGCAATCATCATGCACCCGGGCCCCATCAATCGCGGTGTCGAGATCGACGCCGATCTCGCCGACGGCGAGCGCAGCGTGATCCTCGAGCAGGTGACCAACGGCATCGCGGTCCGCATGGCCATCCTCTACCTCTGCTCCGGCGGCCAGCCCGAACATGTCCTGCCCTCCAGCGAGTGACGGGATTGGCCACGAAAAACACGAAAAATGGAGCCACTGACGATCAACGTGAACTCTGACGACTCCCGCGTGATATCGCCCCTATTCTCGCTCCTCGCTCCTCGATTCTAGATTCTTCTTCCCATGCCTGCACTCTGGATTTCCAAAGCCCGCGTGATCGATCCCGCCAGCAAGCGCGATGCGATCGGCGACCTGTTCATCGTCGACGGCAAATTCGTGCCCTCCCTCTCCGCCGCCGCGAAGAAACGCGCGAAGAAGATCGACGGCACCGGCCTGGTCGCCTGCCCAGGCCTCGTCGATGTTCACGTGCACTTTCGCGAACCCGGCCAGACCCATAAGGAGACCATCGCCACCGGCTCACGCGCCGCGGCCGCCGGCGGTTTCTCCACGGTCGTCTGCATGCCCAACACCTCGCCCACGGCCGATAGCGCGGGCACCATCCAGTTCATCAAGGACGTGATCGAGCGCGACGCCGTCGTAAAAGTCCTTCCCACCGGCTGCATCACCGTCGGCCAAAAGGGCCAGAGCCTCGCCCCCATCGGCTCGCTCAAGCGCGCCGGCGTCGTCGCCATCACCGACGACGGCGATTGCGTTCAGAACAACGAGATGATGCGCCGCGCCGTCGAGTACGCCAAGATGTTCGACCTGCCCGTCATGGACCACTGCCAGGATTCCTCGATGACCCAGGGCGCGGTCATGAACGAAGGCGTCATGTCCCTGAGGCTCGGCCTGCGCGGCTGGCCCAACGCGGCCGAGGACATCATCGTCGCGCGCAACGTCATCCTCTCCACCTACACCGGCGCCCACATCCACATGCAGCACATCTCGTCGCGCAACTCCGTCGAGATCCTGCGCCGTGCCAAGGCACGCGGCGTGCGCGTCACCGCCGAGGCCACGCCCCACCACATCGCGCTGACCGACTCCGCGATCGTTGGCTATGACACGCACTTCAAGATGAACCCGCCGCTGCGCACGGAGGAGGATCGCCGTGAAATCATCGCCGGCCTGCGCGACGGCACGCTCGACTGCATCGCCACCGATCACGCGCCCCACACCAATTACGAGAAGGACAAGGAGTTCGATTTCGCTCCCAACGGTATCCTAGGACTGGAGACGGCGCTCCCGATCTCGCTGCAGGTGCTGGTGCGCGACAACCGCTTCAAGCTGCCCTTCCTGGTCGATCTCATGACACGCAAGCCCGCCGCCATCTTCAATCTCCCCGGCGGCACCCTCGCCGAGGGCGCCGCGGGCGACGTCTGCGTGTTCAATCCTGACGAGGAGTGGCTGTACGACGCCAAGAACGGCTTCAGCAAGTCGAGCAACTCGCCCTGGCACGGACACACGCTCAAGGGCCGCGTCAAGGCCACCATCGTCGATGGCCGCGTGGTCTTCGACGGCAGGCGGATCACAGTCGATTGAGCGCAGGCACCATGGAGTCGCCCATGCTCACCGTGGGAGTGTTCGTCGCCGAATCCCTCCCGGGTCTGATCCTCATCTGGAACCGCCACCTCAGCCCCGCCGCGCGGGCTCGTCGCATCACGCCCGCGCTTCCATCCTGGGACATCGGCGCCTACGACATCGCGATGCTGCTGTGGATGGTCATCATGGGCGGCTACCTGCTGCAGGTGATCGTGACCGCCGCGCTCACCCACTCGGGCCTCAACACCGTCACCCGCGAAGTGATGGGCGGCGTAGGTTTCCAGTTCGGAATGCTCGCCGCCTGCCTGGGCTTCGCACGGCTCTCCGAGCGCGGCCATGGCTACTCGCTCCCCAAGGCGGGCTTCATTCGCGAGGGAGTGGAGACCTTCCTGAAGGTACTTCCGGCCATCTTCATCACCGGCATCGTCTGGAGCCTGCTCATGTCCAATCTCGGCGTGAACCTCAACCAGCAGGAGCTCGTCGAGCTGTTCCGGAAGTCCGACTCCCCCGTCCTCCTGGGCACTCTGATCGTCATGGCAGTGATCGTCGCGCCGGTGACCGAGGAACTCGTCTTCCGCGCAGGCCTCTTCCGTTATCTGCGCAAGCAGCCACCCCTGTCCGTCCTGTACGTCGCGTTCGCCGGATGCGCGGCCGCGTTTCTGGGATTCGACGGCCTTCTCAAGGTCACACGGCATGCCACGCGGGCCGGCGGGGTCGAAGCGCTCTGGGGGCTCGCCGTCGCGCTCGGCGCCTTCCTGCTGTGGCTCAGCCCCACCTTCAAACGCCTGATCGCGCGGCCGACCCCCCGCTGGGTCGCCGTCTTGCTGCCCGCACTGATCTTCGCCGCGTTGCATGCCAACCTTGCCAGCTTTCCGCAACTCGTCGTCCTCGGGGTGCTCTTCTCGCTCGCTTACGAACGCACGGGCAATATCGCCGTGCCAATGCTCGCCCACGCGCTGTTCAACCTGAACACGATCCTGCTCCTGCTCGCCGGCATCAATTCCTGAGCCGCCCGCACAGCGCCCGGACCAGATCTTCACGGTACCGAAAATTGGCACGCACCCGGCACGCCCAATGCTCATGAGTGGGGCATGAACTCTCAATAAGACACGCCTGCCCGCGCGGTCCTTGAGACCCCACGGGCGGGCGCCACTTTTTCGACCAGGTGGCCAACGGCCTTGAATCCCCATGCCGCATCCTTCTTTCGGGGTAGCATGACGGATTAATCCGCGATCCGCCGCCTCCCGCCAACCGCAGCGGGTGACGTTCGGGCGGTTCCCCGACACGGCCAACGCAAGAGACCTGCCCGGCGGGTTGGGGGCAACCCGCCCCACCCTAATGCGACCCCCTGGAAAACGGATGCCGAGTCGTGTCCGTCAAGTTCCTCTCGCGCATCCCTCGCATGGAAGGACGCCGACACCCGAGTTCGCCTCCGTGCGCCTATTCCCTTTGCGTTTTCGGCGGTTTTTGAGGCCAATCGAGCCTCCACAACGCCGTGAACCCCTTCACTGACAATCCCTCCGCCTCGGTCGCCTCCCTCGGAGAGGCACGACTGATCGAAGGCATCCGTCGCTGGCTTGGTTCCACCTCACCCCGCGCGCCGTTCGGAATCGGGGATGATTGTGCGGTCGTGCCCGCCGGACGCTCCGCGCAGCTGATCACGGTCGACCCGGTAATCTATGGTGAACACTTCGACGACGAAGTCCCCGCCCGTTGGGCCGGTGAAAAATTGTTCAAGCGCAATCTCAGCGACATCGCCGCAATGGGAGGACGGCCCCGCGCCGCCGTCGTCGCGCTCGCTCTCGACAGTCGCACCCGGATCGTCTGGCTGAGGGAGTTTTATCGCGGACTCGCCGCCGTGAGCCGACGCCATGGCGTGCCGCTGGTCGGCGGCGACATCGCGCGCCAGAGGACAGGCTTCGTCGCCACGCTCACCCTCGTCGGCGAAGCCGGGCTGGGAGGACGGATCGTCACTCGCCGTGGTGCCCGCCGAGGCGATGCAATCTACGTCACCGGAGTGCTCGGCGGCAGTCTGGCCAGCGGACATCATTACCGCTTCGAGCCACGCCTGCGGGAAGGCGCCTGGCTGGCCCGCCGTTCCGAGGTGCGCTCAATGATGGATGTGAGCGACGGTCTCGCAAAGGATCTCCGCGCCCTGGAGCCCGCCGGGTGTGTGTCCTCCCTCGAACCCGAGGCCATCCCACGACGGAAGGGCTGCGACCTCCGCGCCGCATTGTGCGACGGCGAGGACTACGAGTTGGCGTTTTCCGTGGTGGCCGGCACCGATTTTACCGCCTTCGAACGGGCGTTCCGCAGGGCCTTTCCCCGCACGCCCCTCGCACAGATCGGCCGATTCACGTCCGGAAGCACTGCGCCCAAAGGCCGCATCGATCTCAGAAGCCTCCGAGGCTTCGAGCACCTCACTGATAGTGCTTCGCGACCTCGAGGTCGTTGAGCTCGTCGAGGAGCTCCTTGTTTTCCTTGTCCTTCTTCGGATCGACGATCGTGCCCACCACCTCGCTCTTGACCTCGAGCTCGTGGGCGCGCACGAGGGCATCCTGCGAACGCGCCTCGGACGTGAGCGGCCCCATGATCGAGGTCTTCTTGCCGTTCAAAAGCTTGTCCTCGCTGGTCTGTTTCGAGGCGGCCTTTTCACGCGCGATCTCCTTGTCGTAGGCCTTGCCCTTTTCCTTCGCGTCGATCGTGGCCTGCGACTCCTTCGCAAAAGGACGGGCCTGCACCCGGTATTTCGGCAAGGTCATCGCCTTTTCGGGCGCCGCCTTCACCGTGACCGGCTCCGGTTTTTTGGCCGGCTTCTTCTCAGGCCCCTTTTTAGCTTCCGTCTTGGCGTAGGTCTTCGCGTCCTGCCTCAGCATCGTCCCGATCTTGGAACGCATGTCTTCGCTCTGCGCAAATACCAGACTGGCAGACAAGAGCGTCAGGATCAGGAGTGAGAGATATTTCATGGGGGATCGGCAAGGTAGGCGTGTGCCCTGGCTATTTCAAGTTCAGGTCGACGCGTCCCTGGGAGCCCCGGGGAATGGCCTCTTCCACACGCCGATCGCTCCGGCGGCCTGCTTCTGGATTTGCTCCCGACCGGGCAATCGCGCTTCGTACGTGGCGTGAGCTCCGACGACGCTTTCCTGGCGACGCTTCGCGACGGCCTCGTCACCGGGTCCGCCGAGGAGACGCGTGCCTGTGCGGCCGGACTCGCCGGGATCCTGCCAGCCGAATGCGTACTCGCCTTGCACGGCACGCTCGGCGTGGGGAAAACCACCTTCGTGCAAGGCTTGGCCGAGGGCTTCGGCGTCACCGGCCACGTCACCAGCCCAACCTTCACAATTTACACCATCCACGAGGGCTCGCGCCGGCAACTCGTTCACCTGGACGCTTACCGACTCGATTCGTCGGCCCAGCTCGAAGCCCTGCTGCTTGAGGAGTTTCTTCGCAGCCCCTACTGCCTCGCGGTCGAATGGCCCGAGAAGGTGGAGGATTGGATCCCAGCCGACGCCTGGCATCTGGACCTGGCGATCGCGGGGGAGGACCGCCATACGTTGCGGCTGCGGTGAATGCCGACGGGGCCTGCCTAAAACCACAGTTGATTCACAAAGAGCTGGGGCGGGGGCCGCATTTGGAATCCGGAAGTTGCACGAGCGAGGCGGCATACGGTTTTCCTTTTGGACTGCAGAGCCTCGGCTCCGCTTTCCGGACGCGAGTCTCGTCGAAGCCCCTGGGCGGAGTCGAATGGGGCTCGCGCCCGTTCCGAGGCCTGAGGCAATTGCCACGAAAAATGCGAAGTTTGTGGGGCTGCGGCTTTGCGTTGTGTGCGCTTACAAGCGCGCGAGAAACGATGCCGGAAAACCTGAGCAATTTTGTGTTTTCGGGCCCAATCCTGTTCGGAGGGGCGGGACGCCGAGTCGTCCCGTCCAAAGCGGAATCGAGATTCCGCACCGCAAAAAATAGAAGGCCTTCTCGGGACGCGTTACCCGGAGTTCAAAATTCTCCATTCCGAATTCCTTTGGTTGCGGCGCGGCCACGCCCAGGTCTCCACGGTTCAACCAGGTCCACAAGATGAAGCCGACAGGCCGCGCCGGGAGAGCGGTGACCTGTCGGCTTCGATCGGTCCAGGATTACGATCCTGGTGCGATTCCCGCGGGAACCGTTCCGCAGCCTGGGCCGCGGAACGGTTCGGGCGGGGATTGCGGGGGTACCGCCTATTTGAAGGTCAGGACAAACCCGCCCTGGTTGAACACATTGCCGCCGGCGCAGTTCGCCCAGGTGAATCCGGTAAACGTCGCCGAACCCGCGCCATAGGTCTCGATACCGGCGCCAAGGTGCGCAGTGGTGTACTTGCTCGTGCTAATGCCATCGAGACCGCTGCCGTTCACAGTGCAGGTGTTGAACGTCAGGCCGCTCATCCCACCGCTAAATCCGAACGAGTAACCATCGCGCTGGGCGTCGATCACCTGGTCGTTGGCGAACGTGAAGTTCTGGATCGACGTGTTGCTGGCCTCCAGATCGATCGCTCCCAGTTCGCCCGCCCAGGCATCGTAGCTTGTGCCGCAACAGACGAAGGTGTTGTTGCTGACCGTGATCCCGGTGTTGTTTTGGAACTGATACCCCGAGAAGGTGGTGTTCGCCCGGAAGCCCGCACTCATGAAGGTGTCCTCGACCAGGTTATAGGTGACCTGGTGCCCTGATCCTCCGTACAGCGCGATGCCGGCGGAACGCCATTCGAACTCGATGGTGTTGTGGGTGAACGTATCGCTGTTCTCCATCGGCGCGCCATTGTAGTTGTTGGACCAGCACGCAAGCCCGTCGTCGCCGCCATTGCGGATGTCGCAGTTGGTGACCGTCGAGTTGGAGGTGCCGTTGCAGAAGTTGACCCCGTCCGCGAGGTTGTCGCGGATGCGGCAATTCTGAATGGTCAGATTCGTGGCCACCTGGCAGGGGTTGTGCGCGTAGTCGGCGACCCAATACCCGCACTCGAAGTGATCCTCCCAGATGTCATGGAAGTCCGAGTTCACCCCGAAATTGTCCATGAAGCACTTGTAGATCGCGTTCTCGTTGTAGCGGGACCGGAGCATCGAGTTCAGGTAGATGTTGCTGTAATTCATCGTACCGGTCGCGGCCAGCCGGATGGAGCATCCTCCGCCGGCTACGTTCGGGTTGGTGAACTGGATGTTGGTGTACCAGATTCCGGCGCCGACGATGTTCAGCTGGCTGATGGGGCTGCTGGTCGAGCCGATCACCCACATGCTCGACAGGTAGTACGTGCCGGGCGGGATGTAGAGGGTCTTGCTGGGCGAGGCCAACGCAGCCGTGACGGCCGCCTGGAACGCGGGGAGGGAGTCGGTCACCCCGGGTGCCGTGGTGACGCTGGACCCGCCCTGAAGCTCGGCGATCTCGCTGTAGGCGGCTGAATTGTCGCTGTAGGGAACTGCGCCATACGAGGCGACGGAAACCGATCCGGCGGGCTGCGAAATCGCAGCGGGCACCGGCTCGATCTCGAGGAAGTCCACGCCGACCACAGGTCCGCCCGTGCTCTGGATGCGAATCGTGTCTCCGCTCTTCAGAGCCGTGGGCAGGATCCAATGCACCTCGTCGAAGGCGAAGGCCGGGACACCGCCGTTGGGCGTGTCGGATGGGTCGCCGCCGCCGCCGAAGTACTGCCAGGCGTAGTAGGAGGTCAGATTGATGGTCTTCACCTTGGTCCCATTGACGTAGCAGTCGACGGAGCCGTTCTGGCCCAGCCCGTTCGCCGCGTCGGGCAGCGTGAAGCGCATCGTGACGCCCGCCTGGTTGGACTGCGACACCGTCCACTGAACGTAGGACCCGGAGGTGGTCAGCTCCACGTAGGCCTGCTGGGACGCCTGGGTCGCCAGGTTCATCTTGTCGAACGTCGGGCTGGTCTTGAGCGTGGCCCCACCACCATAGGACGCGACCGTCGAATCGGCCGCACGATACCGCGTCCACGGGAATGAGGCGCCCATTCCGTTCACGGACAGCGGAGTCGCGCTGACCTCGGAGGACTGCGCGGAGGTGCCCGCAGAGTTTACGGCGGCGACGGTGTAGTAGTAGGCTGTGCCAGCGGTGACGCTGCTGTCGGTGTACGAGGTCCCTGTGATGCCGGAGACATAGGGCGTAGTGCCCTCGCCACCCGAGGTGGTGCTGCGATAGAGGTTATAGGTCGACGCCCCCGAGACGGCGCCCCACGAGAGGGAGACCTGCCCGAAATCGGCGGTCGCCGTGAGACTGGACGGCGTGGCGGGCGGAACGACATGCGGGAGTGCCGAGGCCTCGGCCGACAGTCCCGACGTGCCGGCGGAGTTCACGGCGGCGACCTTGTAGTAGTAGGTGACGCCGTTCGTGACGGTGGAATCGACGAAGGCGGTCGTCGTCACGTTCGTGGCGATAGGCGTGGTCGACTCGCCGTTGGAGCTGGTGCCGCGATAGACGTTGTAGCTCGTGGCGTTCGCGCTGGACGACCAGCTCAGGCCGACCTGGCCGGTGCTGCCGCTCGCGGAAAGCGCCGAGGGCGTGGCAGGCAGCGGCGGCTGCGTCCAAATTTCGATGCCGGCGACATCCGGGTTGTCGGCTCCGCCCTGGCTGAAGGCGATGTGGATCTGACCTGAGCTGTCGGCCGTGGCGTTGAATTCCTTTTCGAGCGCGCGGTCCTGTCCTGCCTGGGCAAATACGTCGAAGGCCGACAGCACGGTAGTGCCGTTGATCGCGACGTTGAACTTGCGCTGGCCCGCCGCGGTGAAGGACAGCTCCACGAAGTGCAGTCGCACGACATAGGAAGTGCCGGCCGAAAGGCCGCCGATGGCATAGTTGAACGATGAATTCCAGCGGACGGTCTGGTAAACCGCGGCCGGCGCGGCGTTGTTCACGCCGGCGGTCGAAATCGTGGCCGCGCTGCTGAACTCGGTACCCACGTCAAAGCCCGTGTCCGCCGAGAACGGCGACACCGCATTGGGGCTGCCGCAGTCGATCTGGACGACGGGCGTATTGGGAGTTCCACCACCACCGCCGCCGCCTCCTCCTCCGGAGGGAGTCGCCTGCACCTGCGAGGACTGGCCCGAGGTGCCGTTCGAGTTCGCGGCGGCCACCGTGTAGTAATAGGTCGTGCCGTTCGTGACCGACGAATCGGTGTACGACGTGCCGGTCAGGCCCGACTGGTACGGCGTGCTTCCCTCGCCGCCCGACGTCGTGCTGCGATAGAGGTTGTAACTGGTCGCGCCTGACGACGCACCCCAGCTCAGCGACACCGAACCGTTGCCACCCGTGGCCTGGAGCCCGGTGGGCGTGGCAGGGGGAGCGGCGCTCTGGGCGAGGACTTCGATGCCGGCGATCTCGGGATTGTCGGCGCTGCCCTGCGTGAACGAGATCACGATCTGGCCGGAGGAATTGGCCGTGGCCGTGAATTGCTCCACCAGCGCGTGGTTCTGCCCCACCTGCGCGAAGATGTCGAAATTGCTCAGCACCGGGGTGCCGTTGATGGCGACATTGAACATCCGCTGGCCCGCAGCCGTGAAGCTGAGTTCGCAGAAGTGCAGCCGAACCGTGTAGGAGGTCCCCGACGTCAAACCGGGAATCGAGTAGGTGAACGACGGGTTCCAGCGCACGCTCTGGTACACGGCGGCGGGAGCCGCATTGCTCACCCCGCTGGTGTTGATCGTGGCTGAGCTCGAGTACTCGTTGCCTGCGCTGAAGTCGGTGTCGGCGACAAAGGGCGAAACGGCGCTTCCACTGCCGCAATTGATCTGGATCGGCACACCGCCTCCGCCGCTGGCGTTCGGCGTGGCGGACACCTGCGAGGACTGGCCCGAAGTGCCATTCGAATTCACGGCGGCAACCGTGTAGTAGTAGGTCGTACCGTTCGTGACCGACGAATCGGTGTACGACGTGCCGGTCAGGCCCGACTGGTACGGCGTGCTTCCCTCGCCGCCCGGTGTCGTGCTGCGATAGAGGTTGTAGCCGGTCGCACCAGACGAGGCTCCCCAGCTGAGCGACACCGAACCATTGTTACCCGTGGCCTGGAGGCCAGTCGGCGTGGGCGGGGGAGTGGCGCTCTGAGTGAGGACTTCGATGCCGGCGATCTCGGGATTGTCGGCGCTGCCCTGCGTGAACGAGATCACGATCTGGCCGGAGGAATTGGCCGTGGCCGTGAATTGCTCCAC
>JAJXYI010000198.1 GCA_021780625.1 bacterium
AAGTGGCTCTATTTCATCACCCCCGTCATCGGGTTGACGGTCTTCCTTTTCTTCTACTTCTCGTTCAAGAAGGAAGCTGAGGCCCAGGCCGCCGCCCGCAAGGCGCAGATCGAGGCTCAGGCTGCTGCGGACGCCCGCCAGAAGGCCCGCCTCGAGGAAATCGCCCGCGAGGATGCGGCGAAGAAGGCAGCCCAGCGCGCCGCCGAGGAAGCGGCCAAGGAGGCCGCCCGCAAGGCCAAGTGGGATGCGGAAGGCGCCAAGATCCAGTCCGAGACCGACGAGGCTCTCAAGCTGGGTCATGAGTACGCCGCCCGCCTCGCTTCACTCAAGAAGCAGCTGGCCGACCTCCGCGCCCGCCGCGACGCCGACAATCACAACTTCATGGAGGCTGTTCGCGAACTCGAGATCGCCAGCATCGGTCGCCACGAGATCGATATGGAATCCCAGCGCATGATCGGCCTGATCGTTGCGAAAGCGCAGTCGTCCGAGCTCGCCAGCCCGCCGCCGCTGCCCGAGAAGAAGAAGAACAACGACTGACCGTCGTCCTAGACCGTTCCTTTCCGAGCCCGGGTTTACGCCCGGGCTCTTTTTTTGAATCGTGTGAGGCGGAGGGTGGGCTTGCGGGTCCGGATGGAGTCGGGCAACCTTTGGCCATGAAAACCCCAATTCGGACAGCATTGGCGGCGGGCGTTTTTCTCATGGCAGTCCTGGTGATGCCGGAATCGCTCGCGGCAGCGCCGAAGGCAGGGGCTGTGCCGGCGGCAAAAGAGAAGCCCGCGCCGGAAGGCAAGATCGAGGGCATAGCGATCGCGCGCCCGAACGGAAACTGGCTGGGGCTTTCCATCAAGGACCAGTGCTTCCGGCTCGGCTTCTACGATGCGCACAAGATGCCGATGGCGCCCGACTGCATCCGGGCCGTCGCACGCTGGCATTCGAGGAACAAGCTTTATCAGGATCTCTCGGTGCTGCTGCCCTCCACCGACGGCGTGTCGCTCGCGGGCAACCGATACGTGCAGCCTCCGCGGATCTTCCGGGTGTTTCTCACGCTGATCGGTCCGGGCGACAAGGTACTCGAGACCTACGCGGTCGATTTTCACGAGTGAAGTTTGGCCGACGCGGTGGTCGGGGCGGAGGTTTTCCTGTTGAACCTTTCGGCAAAGCCCTCTCGGCTTTGCGGTCCCTAAAATGAGTCTCTCCGCTCCAAGCCCGAAAACGATCTCCGGTGCCGCCTCCTTCCGGGTGGGCGTCGCTGCGGCGCGTTTCAACGAGCGCCACGTGGACGCCCTGCTCGATGCGGTGATCGGTCACCTCAGGGCCAATGGCGTGAAGGCGACCTCGATCGAGGTGGAACGCGTGCCGGGCTCCAATGAACTCCCCTCGGCGCTCCAGCTGATGAGCGGACGCGGCAAGTTCGACGTGATGATCGCGCTCGGCGTGCTGATCCGGGGCGACACGATTCACTACGAACTGATTGCGGATTCGACGACGCAGGCGCTGCACCGGGTGTCGCTGGATTCCCGCACGCCCGTCATCAACGGCGTCGTGGTCGCGGAGACCCGCAAGCAGGCGGACGATCGCTGCTTTGGCAAGGTGCCCCGCGGCGTGGAGTTTGCGCAGACGGCACTCGAAATGGCATCCCTGAAACGACGGCTGACTAAATCATGAGCAAGGCGCTGTTTGCACAACGACGTGAGGGCCGCGTGATCGCGATGCAGTACCTCTTCTCCTACAGCCTGAACAAGCCGGAGAACGTGGCGGACGATCTCACGCTGTTCTTCGAGCATCAGGAAAAGCCCCGCGACCATTATGCGTTTGGCGAGGAACTCATCCACGCCACGCTGACGCACATCGAGGAGATCGACGCGCACATCCGCTCGCTGGCGCACAATTGGGAATTTGAGCGCATCGCCCGCATCGACCTCGCGATCCTCCGCCTCGCGATCTGCGAGATGCTGTTCCGGAAGGACATCCCTCCGGTGGTCTCGATCAACGAGGCAATCGACCTTTCGAAGGAGTTTTCCAACCTCGATGCCAAGCGGTTCATCAACGGGATCCTGGATCGGCTGAAGGATCAGCTGGGTCGGGATGCCCGCAAGGTAAGCTCCTGAGGCGCGGGCATGTTTGGTCTGTTCAAGAAATTCAAGGATGGCCTCGCGAAGACGGTCGCGGCCATCACGGAGAAGACGCGAGGCCTGTTTGGCGGCCGGTCCATCGACGCCTCGTCGCTCGAGACGCTGGAGGAGGCGCTCTATGGAGCGGATTTCGGCGTGCAGACGACCGATGAGATCCTCACGGAGATCAAGGAGGCCTATCGGAAGGACAAGGCGCTCCAGGGGCGGCAGGCGGCCGAGATCGGTTCCGCGGTGCTGGTCCGAGCCTTGACCGGCTGCGAGCGCGCTCTCGAACCGGCGGCGAACTCTCCGACCGTGATCTGCCTGATCGGCGTCAATGGTTCCGGCAAGACGACGACGGCGGCCAAGCTCGGGTGGAAGCTCAAGCAGGACGGGAAGTCCGTCATGCTGGCGGCCGGCGACACCTTTCGCTCGGCGGCGGTGGAGCAGATCAAGACCTGGGCGCAGCGTCTCGGGCTCGACATCGTTGCGGCGCACACGGGCGCGGATGCCGCGGCGGTGGCGTTCGACGCCTGGAAGGCGGCGAAGGCGCGAGGCAGCGACTACCTGCTGATCGACACGGCGGGCCGGCTGCACACCAAACAGAATCTCATGGAGGAGCTCGCGAAGATTCGGCGTGTACTTCAGAAGAACGATCCCACGGCGCCGCATCACAGCTGGCTCGTGGTGGATGGTTCGCTCGGCACCAACTCCATCGAACAGGCGAAGGTCTTTCACCAGGCGTTCGGCCTCACGGGGCTGGTTGTCACCAAGCTGGACGGCACGAGCCGCGGCGGAGCGATCGTGGGCATCTGGCGCGAGCTGAAGCTTCCGATCTATTTTATCGGCCTGGGCGAGCAGCCCGAGGATCTCCAGCCGTTCGAGTCGGAGAACTACGCGAAGGCCGTCTTCGGCCTGGACGGCGCCTGAGGACCGGCCCGGGCGCGGAATTTTGGGCTTTCCCCCGCGGGCGGCAGGTTGCTTGATGGCGGTTTTACGACCGCACCATGATCCTTCCGAAAGCCAGTCGACTGACTCCCGAGCAACTCAATGAGGTCACCGCAATCGTGACCGAGTTTGGCTGCAGCATTCAGCCGATCATCGGTGCGGTGCGGACGATCTA
This sequence comes from bacterium, assembly GCA_021780625.1. The sequence continues at coordinate 3,235 of JAJXYI010000198.1, forward strand.
CGCGATCCTGGGCGACGAGCGCGATGAACTGATGATCAACCGGCTCGAGGGGCTGGACTACATCGAGCGCATCGACCGGATCCAGTCGCCCTTCAAGCTGATGGACCGGCGATCGGACCTAGCGACGCACCGGATCCGCGTCGGCAAGGCGACGCTGGGCCAGGAGCTCGTGGTGATTGCGGGGCAGTGCACGATCGATCCGAAGAACCCGAACTATTTCTACGAGACCGCCGCGGCGGTGAAGGAGGCGGGAGCCACCTCGCTGCGTGGAGGTGTGTGGAAGCCGCGCACGAATCCGTACACCTTCCAGGGCGATGTGAAGAGCCTGGACATCCTGATGGAGGCCTCGCGGCGCACGGGACTGCCGGTCGACGCCGAGGTGATGGACGAGGACCAGGTGAAGTTGGCGCTCGATGCGGGCGTGCACATGCTTCAGGTCGGAGCGCGCAACGCGCTGAACTACTCGCTGCTCCGCACGATTGGCAAGGCGGTGTCGCAGCGGCCGGATCGCACGGTGCTGCTGAAGCGCAGCCTTCACATGGGGCCGATTTCGGAATTCGTATCCGCCGCGGAATACATCGTGGCATTTGGAAATCCGAACGTGATCCTTTGCCCGCGCGGCACGGCGCCGACGCTGGATGGGTATCGCAATCATCCCGACGAGAGCATCACTCCGTTGCTCAAGGAGAAGACCTGGGCGCCGGTGATCGTCGATCCCTCGCATTCGGTGGGCAAGGCGAGCTACGTTCCTGCCTGTGCGCTGGCGGCGGTGGCGTATGGGGCGGACGGGCTTTGCATCGAGTCGCACGTCAGTCCGAGTCATGGCATCGGCGACGACCCGAAACAGGCGGTGACGCCGGAGGTCCTCGCCGGGATCATCCGCCAGGCGCGCCAGCTGTGGGCGATGCGCCGGGGTTAGTCAGAGGACAGAGGTCAGACGCCAGAGGTCAGGAGTCGGGGGACAGGCGGCATTTCAGTGAATGGTCTTGGCCAGTTCTTTGTCCGCGCGGCTCTGTGGATTGAGATGCATGGCTTCCGCAATGGCCTGTTTCGCCAGGACGGTGTCGCCCTTCTTGATCAGGGCTATGGCCAGCCATCTGAAGGCATCGTCCGAATGAGGGTCGAGAAGCGTGGCTTCCTTGAACGATGAGATCGCTTTGTCCAAATCGCCTCCGAACATCCTTGGCGAATAGAGGTAGCGCCGGCCCTTCGTCAAATGCGCACGCGGATTGTCGGGATTCAGCCGCAGGGCCGTTTCCAATTCACTGTCGGCCTTTGGGCCCAGGCGAATGGCGGTCCAAAAGCCGTCCAGTCCAATCTTCGTGCCATAAAGATCGGACAGCAACGTGTGGGCGTCCGACGATGCCCCATCGAGACGTATCGTCTTTTTGGTGTCGGCTATCGCACGATCGAGCCAAAGTTCGGCCGATTGTTTGTCGGATTGCTGGAACTGGACCCCAAGATCGTACTCTGCGAGCGCGAGTTCATAATTGTTGGCGACACTCGTCGGATCACCCTTCACGGCCGCCCTCAAGTCTGCGACGGCCAGGAGCATGGTCTTGACGTCTTCGGTGTCCTTGCCTCGTCGCAGGGCTTCACGGCCGGCTTCAGCCAGAGCGCTTGTCGTGGTGTTGTGATCCGATACACCCACGTTTCCTCCGCCCTGGCTGAGAACGGGACTTATGCCAAAGATGATCAGGCTTGCGATGACTGCGGCGCGCATTCCAGAGGCAGGCTGTGTATGGAGTTTCATGCGACGATTGCTTCTAGTGAATGGGAGCGCGGGTGCGTGCTGGGGACGCACTTTTCACGATGCCTCCATCCTGGAGGCAAGCCGTAGAGGGCGGCGCCGACGAGCTGGACGCGGAGCACAGAGTAGAACAGAGCTTGTCCCCCAGAGTGGCTCTGAGTCTCTGAGTGGGCTTGGATCGAGTCTGGAGAGGCTCATGCAGAGACGCTGAGGCGGGTCGGTTGGACAGTGTGGAGGTGCGGCGGCGCGGGGACTCTGGTTGTCGGTGAGCCTCCCTCTGATCCCAGTGACCCTCTCACCGTTGGGCGATCGCGACGGTTCCGTTGACGGTGTCGATCTGGACTCGGGCATCGCCGGATCCGGTGGTGCCGTGGAAAGACCGCCCGATGAAACCTGAGGAGGCGAGGGGGAAGGCTGAGGTGACGCGTCCGCCGACCGTCGAAATGTCGAAGCGGGCGGAGACTTGCGCGGGCAGGGCGAGATCGAGTGCGCCATTGACGCTGTGGAGCTTCAGTTCCGAGCCGGCTGGCAGTCGGGTGACCTCGATGCGGGCGGATCCATTCACGGTTTCGAGCGACAACGAGGAGGAGAGTCCCGTGATGGCGATCTTGCCGTTGACGGACGAAATGGCTGTCGAGCCTTCAACTCCCTTGATGGCGATCGGACAATTGACGCTTTCGATCTTGTCGATCGCCGCCGCCGCCGGAACGCGGAGCCAGTAACGCACCGAGCCGCGGGAGGACTCGAAGAATCGATGCGGGTAATCGGTCT
>JAJXYI010000056.1 GCA_021780625.1 bacterium
CTACAAGTCGGTCCTAAAGCCGATCGGGGCCCCCTACTCGAACAAAACCATCGATACCGATTCAGGCGTCATCTCCGAGATCACGATCCAACCCGCATCAGAACAGGAGATTGCCGACACGGTGGCTGTCATGGGCGGCGAGGATTGGGAGTTCTGGATGAAGGCCCTCGAGGACGCCAACCTCATCGCTCCGGGTGCGACCTCCGTGGCCTATTCCTATATCGGACCCGATGTCACCTGGGCGATCTACAAAAACGGCACGATTGGCATGGCCAAGAACGACCTCGAACGTGCCGGCAAGCGGATCGATGCCATGCTGAAAACCCACGGCTACGGACGCGCCTTCGTGTCGGTAAACAAGGCACTCGTCACGCAGGCAAGCTCGGCAATTCCGGTCGTCCCCCTCTACATTTCGATCCTCTACAAGATCATGAAGGAAAAGGGGATTCACGAAGGATGCATCGAGCAGATGCAACGCCTTTTCGCGACCCAGATGTACAACGGTTCCGCCCTCTCCTTCGACGATGCCGGCCGCGTCCGCATCGACGACTGGGAGATGCGTCCCGACGTGCAGCAGGCGATTCCCGCGGTCTGGGAAAAGATCGCCACCGAGAACGTCTCGGAACTGGCGGACATCGCAGGCTACCGCAGTGAGTTTCTGAAACTCTTTGGATTCGGCATCCCAGGGATCGACTACGAGGCCGACGTCGAACCGAATATTCCGATGCTCTGAACCCCAGGGTTCGATTCCCGTGCGGGCCGTCGTCCAGCGAGTCAGCTCCGCTTCCGTGGCCATCGACGGCGCCGTGTGCGGAAGCATCGGCATTGGGCTCCTGATCCTGCTTGGCATCGCCTCGGGCGACACCCAGGACGACGGGGCTTGGCTCGCCTCCAAGATCGCCCGCCTTCGGCTCTTTCCCGACGAGGCGGGCCAGATGAACCGCTCCGTGGGCGAAATCGGAGGCAGGGTGCTCGTCGTCAGCCAGTTCACGCTGATGGCCAGCACGCGGAAAGGCAACCGCCCCTCGTTCAACGACGCCGCTCCCCCCTCCGAGGCCGAGCCGCTCTATGAAGCCTTCCTGACCCAGATCGAAACCGCGCTCGATGGGCAATCCCCCGCCCGGGGCCGCTTCGGCGCCATGATGCAAGTCAGCCTCGTCAACGACGGCCCGGTGACTCTCATCATCGACAGTCGCCGGCGCGACTGAACGTCATGGAATTTCGGGTTGATGCGTATTGCGCTTAAGCCTCGCGCACCGGGGCCGATTTTACCTACGTAGGGGTTTGCCCCACGGCCTCCGGGTGCGCATTCGGCGGACCCGCCTTCCTGACGAACATCGATGGCCAATATTCTTCATCTCGACGAAAGCGAGGTCGCCTGCATGGCGATGCGGGGGATCGTCACGCGCGCCAATCACCGCGTGGTCACGGTCCACGACACCCAGCAGGCCTGGACCCAGCTGCGCGAACTCGTGAAAATCGATCTCATATTCCTCGAGCTCAAGCTCAAGGGCGAGAACGGCATCGCATTCCTCGGACGCCTCAGGGCCGACCCCTTTTTCAGGCATGTGCCCGCCGTGGTGTATTCATCCGTCGGAGACCAGGCCGTGGTCCGTCGAGCGCTCGCGCTGTCGGTCCAGAACTACCTCATCAAGCCCTTCAACGACGACCACATCTACAACGAGATCGCCAAGGCGGTCGCAAACTCCTGGCGCGGCGAGATGTTCGAGGAGGAGCGCTCCTTCACGGCGCAAATGGGCCTCTCGACCGCTACCCTGAAAGCGATGAGGGAGAAACTGCTTGGTGAGATCGATACGATCTCCGCGCTCCTCAAAAACGCACTTCTGGCCGACATCCAAAAGAAGATACCCGGCCAGCTCGACCTCGTCGCCGCCGACGCCGAAGCATCGGGGGTCTGGGTGCTCTTCGACTGCATCGATCGCATCCGTCCGCTCGTGTCCGCCGAGCAATGGAAGGATCTCGAAGCGTTCGTTCCCGATCTCGATTTCGTGAAGCGGTTGATCTTCTGCCAGATTCACCCGGATCACCTGCCCGAGGGCTTCCTCGACGAACGCGAGAAGCGGGAGCGCGACGAGGCCCGCGAGCGCTCGCGCTGGCTGGATGTGGACGTCTCAATTTCCGGACAGATCGTCGATCGGCAGGCCATCGAGGTACAGGTCGATTCCCTTGCTGGCTGCCCGGTCGTCGACTCCGTGGCCGCCTCGTTCGCAATGTTCGCGGACGGACAGGTGTCCAACCTGGCGCGCGTTCAGGATGTCGTTGCCAAGGATCCCGGCCTGAGCACCCAGGTGCTCATCGCGGTCAACAAGATCGAGCGTGAGAACATGAACCAGGTCGAGGATCCCCGCGTGGCCATCAGCCTCCTTGGCGAGCTCCGGCTCAATTCCCTCGCGAAAACGCTCCTCACCGTCGAGGAGCGGCACATGCACGCGCCGCCGATCACGTGGCCCCACTACTGGATGTTCATGATGGGCGTCGCCCGACTGTCGGAATTCACCTGCCGCTACATGGAGTTCAAGGACATGGACGCCGTCGCCTACACGGCCGGGCTCATTCACGACATCGGCAAACTGCTCCTCCTCCGGCTCCACCCCTTCGGATTCCAGGCAATGGTCAATCATGCGAAGCAGCACGGCATCCCGCTGCACACGGCCGAACAACGCTACATTGGAACGAACACCCGCGAGATGGGCGCCCGATTCGCAGTGAAGCACGGCCTTCCACGCGTGTACTGCAATGTGATCCAATGGGTCGAGTCACCCGAGCGCGCCGAGGCCGACCAGGAGATCGTCGCCGCAGTCTCCCTCGCCCGACACCTCTGCCTCCATAATCACGTCGGCTACTGCGGCGATGTCCCCCGCGACCGCAGCCCCGATATCGAGCTGACGGAAGCCTGGCATGTGCTCCGCCAGCATGTCTTCCCAAGCTTCAATCTCCGCCAGTTCGAAGCCCAGGCTCACGCCTTCAGCAAGGAGATCCGCCTCGAGTTGCTTGGACGGATCCTCTGAGCCCGACGTCCGCACCAAGGCGAAGTAGAACAACTGTTCGCAACGATTCGTCTGCCTAATTCCCCCGGTAGTTCGACAGACAGAATGCAATCATTCCTTGCCATCGTCAATTAAACCTGCTCCCTAATCGCGCCCTAAAACCAGCCGGACGGTCATCCGAATGCGAGCATTTTGCCGCGCGCGGATACCGCACGCGCGCCTTACCCCGTCACGCTCGAGACCCGCCTTGAATCAAACCGAGGCATCCCTGCGTCGCTGTTCGTGAAACCTCGCTCGGACCGTGCCCCAACGGCCATCGGCGATGCATTGCCTGTCGTTCGCTTTCCAGCCCCATGAGCACACCCATCGAAGCCTCCGACGCACATACCCCCTGTCACGCCACAAGACTCATTGACCACACCCTCATCAAGTCCGGCGCCCTGTTCCAGGAGCTCCTCGGTTTCTACCGATCCCTGTCCGACGGCCGTCGCAACTGGGCGCTCTCGGATCTGAACCGGCTCCAGTTCCGAGTGGAGCTCATCTGCCTGCTCTCCGTCGCCATGAGCCCGGCCTTGCGACACGGCCATATCCCTGTCACGGCCCGCATTCTCCAGCTTCAGGTGTTCTGCGATATGGTCACCCACGCGGGACGCCTCGTCCTCTGTGAGGCAAAACCCTTCATTGCCATAACCGCAGCAGGGCGCGCCCGCTGGCTGCTGCTCGATCTGGGCCTGTTCCAGCTCGCGCGATTCGTGCATCTTCGCGGCTCTGACCTCGGTGCCCTCGCGCCTTCCGACGCCGGGAGGCTCAACTCAGGTCCCGAAGCGATCCGAACTCCGGATCGAACAGTCGCCGATACGTCCTCACTATCATTCCGTCCGTCAGACCGGCCAGCCAGTCGCATATGCGTCGGGCCTTGCCCGTGACGTCGCGCTCGGAGTCGATCAGCCGGCCCACGTGTCCGGGCAGGATGTTGATCACACGGCCGCCACGCTCCACGTAGTTGCGCCAGCAGGACTGCCAGAGGTCGACGAGCACCTTGCGCGCCTTGTGCTCCATCTGCTGAAGCTGCGGGCTCTCGAAGATGATGTCGTTGGCCATCTCCTTGTAGAATGCCGCCTCACGTTCGGCCCGAGGCGACACCACCAGTTCAAAACGGTAGCGGTTGGTGAGATCCGACATGAAATTCGAGCGTTCGCGCAGTCTGCACGCCGTGATGAAGCCACCGATTTTCTGGGCAAACACGATCTCGAGCCGATCGCTGCGGATAGCCTGGAAGAGCTGCTCAAGCCAGGCCTGCTGTTCCGAGTCCACTCCGTGCTCCGCCGCCCAGAACTCGATGCGCTCGATCGACAGGAATCCCGCGCGCACGCCGTCGACGATGTCGTTCAGCGAATACGCGGCGTCGTCGGCCCAGTCCATGATCTGGCACTCGACGCTCTTGAACGCATTCAGGGCCTCGCCTTCGTGCATGGCTTCGGGAATCGTCCGATCGCCCAACACGTAGGCCCGAACGCTCTGTTGCGGATCGTACAGAAAATGGTTGCGCGGCGGCTCGGGGAATTCGCCGAAGAGCTTCTTGTACTTGAGCACCCCGTCAAGTAGCGCACGCGTCGGAAGCATCCCACGCGTGCCGGAGTTGTTCTGAAACATCGTCGAGGTGAGAAGATGAAGCGTCTGGGCATTCCCCTCGAACCCACCCCAGCGAACCATCAGCTCCTGCAACGTCCGCTCCCCCGAATGCCCGAACGGCGGGTGCCCGAGGTCGTGGGCCAGGCAGACCGCCTCGACGAGATCCCCGTCGATCTGAAATCCGTCCCCCAGCGGCTCGCCCCGCGAAAGAAGATAATGGCAGATCGAACGGCCGATCTGCGCCACCTCCATCGAGTGCGTCAGGCGCGTGCGGTAGAAGTCGTACTCTCCCGACAGGAACACCTGCGTCTTCGACTGCAGTTTCCTAAAAGCGTGTGCGTGGATGATGCGATCTCGGTCGATTTGAAACGCCGTGCGATAATCCACCTTGCGGTGCGCGCCAAAGGTCTCGGTGTCGAAGGAGGTGTAGAACCTGTTCTCCATTGGCGCAGTCTCTCCGGCGGCGACTGCGAGGCAACACCACAGCGCTCCCAGCCCCATGCGCCGGGCTTGAGCGCGGGCATTTCCCGCATAGTCTTTCGGACAACCTTCCCCGCGCCGTGCCCCACACGCTCTTCCCCACTCCCTTCGGCACCTGCGGCATCGCATGGAACGACCAGGGGTTGACCGGCGTGCAGTTTCCAGAGGACCCGCCCGAGCACACCGAGAAACGCCTCGTCACGCGGACGGGTTCCGAAGGTCCCGGTGAACCGCCTCCGTGGGTCCGCGAATCGATCGCGGACATCCAGGCCATCCTAGCCGGCACCGCCCGTAGCCCCGCCAAACCCAGGCTCGATTGGAGCCGGGTCGGCGAGTTTCAGCGCAAGGTCTACGAAGCCGCCATGCGCATTCCGCCAGGCCAAACCCGCACGTATGGCGACCTCGCGCGCGAGGTCGGACTCGGCCCCACCGGAGCCCGGGCTGTCGGACACGCCATGGGCACCAATCCCTGGGTCCTCCTCATGCCCTGTCACCGGGTCGTGGGTGCCAACGGCAAACTGGTCGGTTTTTCCGCCTCGGGCGGAAAACACACGAAATCCCGCCTGCTCGCCATCGAACAGGGAGACTTCTTCGCCTGAGTTCAGCAGCAACTCCCTTT
>JAJXYI010000659.1 GCA_021780625.1 bacterium
CAGCACCGGTAGACAAGCAGCGCCAAACACCCGGCAAACGACGCGGCGCGCTCACCGATGGCGCGCCGCGTCCGTGTCGGCATGTCAGCACGCTGGCAAGGGAGTAGTTTCCACCCGGCTCCGGCACTTGCCCGGAAAGACGATCCGCACAATCTGTCGAACACCCCAAGCCGGGCCCCCGACCCGGCTTTTGCCATGTCGACGGTCGTCCATTTACCCCACCCACGCGTTTCGTGCCGGATGCTCGCTGCGCTCACCACCCTGCTCTTGCTCGCCGGGTTCGGCCCGGCACGAGCGTCCGCGCAACCCGCCCTTCTTCCCGCCCCGGCTCCTGGCCTGACCGAAAACGGTGTGCCGGACTATGTCGTCCGCTCATCACAATCCCTGGGACTCTCCGCAGCTCCCGTGGACCTTCATCAGATGCCGGACGGACGTCTGCTCGCCTTCGGACACGCCGAGCTCGCACTGGGAGACGGCCAGCGCTGGGAGGTGTTCCGACAGGCCGCCGGCGACGTGCACGTGAATACTCACGCCGTCGAGGTCGCCAGCGACGGGGCTATCTACGCCGGCGTCCCGGGAGGTTTTGCACGAGTCGACCTCAGGCCCGACGGCACATGGAAGTTTCAAACCGTGGCGCCGTACCCGGCCGACCTCCAGGATCGCGACTCCATCGCCCTTTACGACACCCAAGCAGCGGACGGCCGCTGGTTCTGGTCGCGCGGCAGCGGACAGATCGTCGAGTGGGAGCCGGAGCGCCCCGCCCGCATCGTCGGGCATGTCAACGCCCTCGAACGCTTCGTCACGATCGCCGGGCGGCTCTTCTTCAGCGACGGATCCGACGGGCGCCTCTACGCCTGGAACGGGTCCAGGTTCGAACCGCAGGCCGGTCAGCCGAAATCGTATGTATACAACACCTACACGAGCGCCGTGCCGCTCGACCGCAGCCGCACGCTCGTCGGAACGATAGGACGCGGCCTGCTCGTCGCGGATGGCCGGACCCTGCGTTCGCTGACAGTCCGAGGGCCGCTCACATCGGATTTTCGAATCAACGACCTCGCATCGGTGGGCGACGGCCGTTTCGTCGCGGCCATCAACAACCTCGGAATCGTGTTCTTCGACGCCTCAGGCAGGACGGTCCAGGTGCTCGACCGAACCCTGGACCAGCGGCTGGCCCGCGTGAAACGGCTGGTTCCCGGTGCAGATGGCACCCTCTGGGCCCTGCTCAACGAGGGAATTGCGCGCGTGTCGTTTCCTTCCCGGCTATCCTATTTCGAACCCCTGGTCCCCACCGCGCTGGCGTACGCCGAACCCTACCGTTACCAGGGCCGGCTCTGGCTCATGTCCGATGGCCGTGCGGAACGTGCCCGCTACGATCGCGACGGGCGCCTCTCAGGATTCGAGGTCGACTCGCCTCCGGGCTATCTGGGATCCATGGCGGTGATCGATGGCGACCTGCTCGCCTGCAGCACCACGGGCATCTACCGATTCGGCCCCGACGGACACTGGCTTCCCTTGGCCGAGGGCATCAACAGCGCCTACATTCTCACCCGCCCCGTCCAGACAGGGCGCTGGTTGTATGCTGCCGACAATGAAACCGGCTGGATCGTGAAGCACGACGGCGCCTACTCCGTTGAACGATTTGCAGACAAGTCGCTCGGCCACGTCTACGACGGCACCCCGGACCGGCACGGAGCTTTTTGGGTCGAGCTCGGAAGCGGCCGCGTGGGACGGATCCTGCCAACCCTGCCGAAGCCCTCGGTCTCCGTCTTCGGACCCGCCCAGGGCGTCCCCACCGGGTGGCCCCAGATATTCTTCCCCGACGGCGACCCGCGCATCAACTCCGACAGCGGGATCTTCGCCTTTGATGCCGCGCAGGGACGCTTCGTCCCCGACAAGGCCCTCGTCGCGCGCATCCCCCAGCTCAAGGGCGCACTCGGCCGCCCCTCGCGCGACGCCTTCGGACGGCTTTGGATCGCCCACAAGGACCACGTCGTGGTGGTCGATCCCGCTCATCCGCACTCGGCCACAGGCACAGAGGGTCTCCCTGAAGGGCTCGTGCCCATCTTCTTCAAGGCCCAGGCCGACGGCGTCGTCTGGCTCCACCAGCGCATGCGGATGGCCCGGTTCGATCCGTCGATGCCGGCTGCCCCGGCCGCTCCGCTTCGTGCGCTCATCACCCGCATCGTCTTTCCATCCGGGGGCCGGTTCCTCCAGCCCGGATCCGGCCTCGGCGCCCTGACGCCGGCCGACTCCTCGCTAACCGTCTATTTCTGCGCCCCCGGCGCCCCGCTCGGCAAGCCGGTGTCCTTCGACGTCCGGCTGGAGGGCTCGGGCGGAAAATGGCTCTCCGTCGGTAGCTCGGGGTCCGCCGTGTTCGATCACTTGGGACACGGCTCCTATCGCCTGCGCGTCCGCCCGCGGATCGGATCGCAGGTGGGCGCCGAGGCCGACCTCGCCTTCGCCGTCCCCGCTCCATGGTTTCGCACCCCGGTCGCCTACGCCGGGTATGCGATCTCCGGCGTTTCCCTAGTCGTGCTCCTGATGGGGCTTGCCTCCTATGTCGAGCGCCGGGGCAAGGCACACCTCGAACGCATCGTCCAAATCCGCACCAACGAGCTCCACGAGATGAACCGCGAACTCGGCCGGCGCATCAAGGAATCCGACGGGCGCGCAACCGCCCTTCGTATCAGCGAGGACCGATACCGCCGTCTGAGCGAAAACGCACCCGACGTCGTGTTCCGCCTGAGCGCCGGACCCGGCGCGGCGTTCGACTACATCAACCCCGCCATCACGCCGATCACCGGATACACGCCCGGGGATTTCATGGCGGATCCTGAACTCGCGCGCAGGATCGCCTACCCTCCTGGATCTGAAAACATCCTGGATCTCGCCCGCGCCCGCTCCGTCCCCTCGGGGGTCCGCGAGGTCACCTGGATCGCACGCGACGGCCGCCACCTCGCGATCGAGATCCACCTGGTCCCCGTCCTCGAACCCGACGGCACACTCGTCGCCATCGAGGGCATCGCGCGCAATGTCACCGAGCGGAAACGCGCGATGGAGCAGAACCGCACCCTGTCGGAGGCCGTCGAACAAAGCCCGGTCAGCGTATTCATCACCGATCCCGCGGGCACCATCGTCTTCGCCAACCCATCCCTCCAGAAACTCACGGGCTACGCCGAAGGCGAGCTCAAGGGACGCAGTCTCGCACGTCTGCGTTCGGACTTCGTGCGCCCAGGCCAGCTCGACGAAATCTGGACCGCCCTGACCCGCGGCGACCGCTGGACCGGCCAGGTGGACCTGAGGCGAAAGGATGGACGCGTGCTCCACTTGCGCTCCACGTTCGCCCCCCTGCGAAACCCCGACGACACCCTGCGCAACCACCTGGCCCTTCTCGAAGACATCACTCAATCGCTCGAGGAGCAGGACCGCCGCCAGCTCCTCGAGGCCCAGTTGGTCCAGGTGCAGAAGCTCGAAAGCCTCGGCACCCTTGCGGGCGGCATCGCCCACGATTTCAACAACATCCTCACCGGCATCCTGGGCTACTGCGAACTCGCCGAATTCGCCCTGCATGAGGGACGTCCCAACGCCGAGGAGCTGCGCGAGATCCGGGCCGGAGGCCTCCGCGCAAAGGACCTCGTGTCCCAGATCCTCACGTTCTCCCGACGCGGCGAGTCCCGCCTTGCCCCCGTCGAGCTCTCCGCCGTCGTCGTCGAAGCGCTCAAGCTCGTGCGCGCCTCAACGCCGTCCTCGATCGCCATCGAATCCGAGTTCGAGCCCGGCATCGTGGAGGCCGACGCCACCCAGATCCACCAGATCGTGGTCAACCTCTGCACCAATGCCGTCGACGCCATGCGTGGCAGGGGCGGCCGGCTCTCGGTCGGCGTGCGCTCCATCGAGGTCGGGCCGGAGCTCGCCGCCGAGGTCCAGGATCTCCGCACTGGCACGAATCTTCGCCTGTCCGTCTCCGACACCGGCACCGGCATGGACAAGGCTACGCTCGCGCGGATCTTCGACCCGTTCTTCACCACCAAGCGCCCGGGCGAGGGCACCGGCCTCGGCCTCTCCATCGTCCGCGGCATCGTCGCAAACCACGGCGCAGCCCTCCACGTGTCCAGCCGGCCCGGCGAGGGAACCCGGTTTGAGATCTATTTTCCGGTATCCAATCAGTCTCTACCGACGGCGGGTGGCGCGCGTCCGCCAGCACCCGGCATGGGACGCGAGATCCTCGTGGTCGACGACGAACCCACGGTGGCAAGCTTCGTCGCGGCAAGTCTCCGCCACCACGGCTACCGGACCGTCATCCATCACGATCCCGTCCGCGCCCTCGAGGAGTTCGGAGCCTCACCCTCCCGGTTCCACGGCGTCGTCACGGACCTCACCATGCCCCACCTCTCCGGCCTCGATCTCATCCGACAGGCGCGGACCCTCTCCCCTGGCCTTCCAGCGATCGTCATCACGGGTTTTCGCAGGGAACTCGACCGCGATGGCTCCCAGCTCCCCACGGGCGTCCTGGTCCTGGTCAAGCCATTCGGCAGCACCGACCTCGCGCGAACCCTGGGCGATCTCTGGCCACAGACGGATCGGTCTGAGAGCGGCTGAAACGCAATCTCTGGCTGTCCCCAATCTTTGGTGTAGACCCAAAGAAGCCTGGCGGAGAGGGAGGGATTCGAACCCCCGGTACCCGAACGGGCACACCTGATTTCGAGTCAGGCGCATTCGACCACTCTGCCACCTCTCCGAACGCGGAAGGCGGAACGTAGGTGTCCGCCGGCAAAACGGAAGCCGAAAAATAAAAAAACGCGCACCCTCGAGAGGTGCGCGTCCTGAAAGAATCTTCCGTGACTCAGGCGCCCAGCTGGTAGCGGACGAAGCGGCGAATCTGGATGTTCTCACCGGTCTTCTGAATCGTCTCGGTGAGCACGTCCTTCACTGACTTCTCCGGCACCTTCACGAAGGGCTGGTCGAGCAGCGAGATCGTCGAGAAGTACTTGTCCAGCTTGCCCTCGACGATCTTCTGGATCGCCGCCGGCGGCTTGCCTGCAACCTGCGCTGCGGCAATCTCGCGCTCCTTGGCCACCTCGGCCTCCGGAACCTCCGTGCGGGACACATAGAGTGGGCTCGAGGCCGCAATCTGCAGGCAGATGTCGCGGACGAAAGCCTTGAACTCGTCATTGCGCGCGACGAAGTCCGTCTCGCAGCCGACCTCGACGAGCACGCCAACCTTGCCACCGAGGTGGATGTAGCTCTCGACGAGACCCGCATTCGTGGCGCGATCCGACTTCTTGGCGGCAGTCGCCGCACCCTTCTTGCGAAGGATCGTGATCGCCTCCTCGACGTTGCCGTTGGACTCACCCAGAGCCTTTTTGCAATCCATCAGCCCCGCGCCGGTCTTCTCGCGCAGGTCGCTGACCATCTGTGCAGAAATGGTAACGCTCATGATTTTGTAGTGGAAATCGGCTTATTCGGCCTTCTCCGCCTTGGGAGCAGCCTTGCGGCGAGCCGCTTTCTTCTCCTCGGTCGACTCGGCGGCGGGAGCAGCCTCGACGGGCTGGTCTTCCGCGGGGGCCGCAGCCTCGGCAGCGGCAGCAACCGCGGCGGTGGCGGCCTTCAGGTCGGCCTGACCATGTGCAGCACGGCGGGTGTCGCGCTGGGCGAGGCCCGACTGCACGGCGGCGATCACCGCATCGACGATGATGCGGATCGACTTCACGGCGTCGTCATTGCCCGGGA
>JAJXYI010000302.1 GCA_021780625.1 bacterium
GGCGTTGGTGGCCATGCCGGCCTTCACGCGCACGACAGGCACGCTGGGACGCATCCAGAACAGCACGCCGTAGGCGGCGACGACAGCGGCGACGGCGATCAGGACCACCCGCAGCAGGATACTCTTCGGTTTATTGGGCATGGCTGAGATAGGTTGCGGGTATGCGGTCGAGGGCGGGATCCATCCAGAGCATGCCGACGAGGTCCGACCAACGCATGTACAGGTCTGCGCGGGCCGACATCGCGGCGAGCTGCGCGTTGAGAAGGCTGGTGCGGGCGGCCTGCACCTGGGATTCCGAGGCGCGGTTGGCCTTGAATTCACCCTCGATGTAACTCATCCCGCCCTGCGCGATGTCGAGGCGCTGCTCCGCAATCGCCAGTTCGCGTGCGGAGAATCCGCACTGGTCCGCGGCGTCATGCTTTCGCATATCCAGTGCGTCCTCCGCTCCCTTGAGCTGGAGCTCCGAACTGCGCTTGTCGGCCAGCGCCTGCGCCTTGGCAGCCCGCGCATTGAAACCGTCGAAGATAGGCCAGTTCACCGCCAAACCGGCCAGCTGCTCGTGGGTCGCGCTCTGGTCGACGCGGCCCGCAACGAGGTAGGTCTGGCTCTGCAGCGAGGTCTGCAGAGTTGCATCCAGTTTCGGAAGGAGCCGCACCTTCGCGATCTTGTATCGAAGTTCGCTCTGTCGGATCCGATCCCTGGCAATCTCCACGGAGGGCACGCTGGCCTCGCCCCCTGCCCGGTCAAAGTCCTTCACGAGCAATGCCGCCTGCGTATCCATCCAAGGCGGACGCGGAATATCGGTCGGAATGCTGTCGGCCCTCAGATCCTTCACCCCGGCCAGACTTGCAAATGACTCGAGGGCCTGTGCGAGTGCCGCGCGATCGCGGTCGCATCCGATCTGCGCCTCCGCAAAGTCCATGCGCTGTCCGTCGAACTGCCCCTGCGTGATGCGTCCGACCGCCAGCTGCTGCCGGTTGTAGTCGAGCGATTTCCTGGCCAGGGTCAGCCCGCGCTCGCGTATCAGCAGGGCCTTCTTCTGCAGGATGAGCCGCAGGTAGAGCGTGCGCAGCTGCCCCACCAGGTCGCGGTAGGCCTGCGCGTACTGCTTGCTGGCAATGTCCTGGTCGAGGTCGCCGGCCTTCGCCTGGGCCCGAAGTTCGCCCCAGTGGAACAGCGGCTGGTTGAGCGTGAGGAAATAGTCTAGGCCGACGCGGTTGCTGTTCGACGTACCCGTCGTCGACACCGCCATGTCCGCGTAGCGCGCGTTGGCCACCAGCGAAGGATAGAGCCCCGAGTGCGCCATCGTCCGCCCGGCGGCGGCCCTCGCGAGCTCGACGTTCTGCGCCATCATCTGCGGAGACTGGCTCATCGCCTTGTCGATCACCGCCTCGAGTCCGGGCAACTTGGTCTCCGGCAACGTCTCGGCCGGATTCGGTCCCGCCTCCCCTCCCGCGGCAATCCCCGCCAGGGCAAACAGCGCCAGGTTTAGGAACAGAACGCGCGCACCGCGCAGAGGCATGGAAACTCGAAAATGGCGATGGCGTGGCAGGGTCGACACTGGGACCGAAGACCTCGCCGAATTACCGCGACGTTGGCAATCTCAGAAAACCACCTCGGCCCCGCGGGCGCTTTTGGCTTGATCCAACGCCAGCGCAAGGTCTCCGGTGATCGCGTCATGCGCGGCTTATTGAATCCGTTCAGCCTCCTCTGGCGCCACCGCGACCTCGTGCTTCAGTTCACCCAGCGCGAGCTGCACCGGCGCACCAAGGGCAACCGTCTCGGCCGCCTGTGGGTCATCCTCGCCCCCCTGCTCATGCTCGGGCTCTACCTCTTCGTCTTCGGCGTCATCATGGGCGGCCGCTTCGGCGTGATCCCCGATGAGTCAACCTACGATTTCGCCCTGGCCCTCTTCCTCGGCCTCTCGATTTTCCAAACCATCGGCGATACGCTCGGAAACGGGCCGCTCCTGATCATCTCCCAACCCAATTTCGTCAAGAAGGTCGTCTTCCCCCTGGAGGTCATCCCCGTCGCCAGCGTCATCGCCTCGATGTACAACTCCCTCCTGAGCATCGCGCTCATCCTGGTCGTCGCCCCCTTCAGCCACGTCGGCGGCTCCTGGCTGGGACTCGCCTACCTGCCCCTCCTTCTCCTCCCGCTGTGTTTCCTGTCGCTGGGACTCTCCTGGGGCCTGGCCGCAGTCGGCGTGTACCTGCGCGACGTCGCGCAGATCATGCCGCTCGCCGCCCAGGTCGTCATGTTCTCGAGCGCGGTGTTTTATTCGCCCGACAAGATTCCGGAACCGGCCCTCCGCTACCTGCGGCTCAACCCGATCCTCGACATCTGCGACCAGGCCCGTCGCGCCATCCTCTGGCACATGCCGATCGACTGGAAGGTCGTCTTATGGATCTACGTGTCGTGTTTCCTCGTGCTGATCGGCGGCTACGTGACCTTCCGCCGCCTGCGACCTTATTTCGCCGAAGTGCTGTAAACCACGCCAGACCGGTGCTCTTCGGTTGACACTGCCTGCGCAGTCTCACAATGGCCGATGCATCATGAAAACCGATCTCTTCAGCCTGTGCGACTTCGCCGCGGACTATAACGGAAAGCTCAGCGTCATCGGAGTCTTCGACTCCCTGTACACCCAGCAGGACGCCGGCGCCGTCCGCCAGTGCAGCGTCGCGCTGCGCCTGCGCTACGAGAAGAAGGACGAAGGCAAGCACACGATCAAGCTGACCCTCTCCGACGCCGACGGGAAGACCTCCGCCCAGCTCGTCGAGACCGACATCGACCTGCGCGCCTCGGAAACCGCGCCGACGTCCATCGTCCAGCTCGCGCTCCACGTCAGCAACCTGTCCCTGCCCCACATCGGCATCTACTCGCTCGACCTCCACGTCGACAGCCGGCAGGTGGCCAGCACCCCGCTTTACCTCTACAAGGTGTCCGCCTGAGGCGGTTGCCGGTTTGGTTTCACACGGGAGCCCCGGACACCCGGAAGGCTCCCACTTCGTAGGGCAGGCGCACCATGCCGTGGACCGCGTCCTGCTCGGGGGTGCTCGACACCTCGAGAATCGCCGCCGCCAGGATGCGCTGCCAGGTGTTGTCTTCGGCCTCTCCCGCCCCCGCGCCCACGTCGAGGGTGTATTGCCCCTCCTTGAGCTCCGCCTTGAAGCGCATCACGACCAAACGGGCGTCGCCCTCGTCGATGCCGTCGATGAGCCTGCGGATCGCGCGAAGCCCCGTGGCAAAAACGACCTGTCCGAGGCGATCCCGCACCTCGATGCCCGCGCTGACCAGCCTGACCTTCTTGCGGGCTCGCAGCAGGACCGAGACGGTGCACCAAGTCCCCTGCCGGAACACCCGGGACGCCCCGCCGGCCTCGTCCTGCACCCAGACTCGCTCCAGCTCAATGCCGCCGTCGCCCAGGCGCTGGCAGTCGGTGAGGTCGACGGGCAACACGGTGGGAAGATTCCGCTGCTCGCTCACGGCGCTCTCCGCGCTGAGGCAGACCTGATTGCCCGCCGCCGCGCTCATCGCCGTGATGTATTCACGAACGCACGTCGACGCATCGCCCAGGTAGCGCTCACGGCCCTTGTCCAGCCAGAGCGCCCGATTGCACATGTTGAGCACGAACGAGGTGTCGTGCGTCACCACCAGGAGCGTGACCCCCTGGGCCATGAGCTCCCGCATCCGCCGGTTGCACTTCTGCTGGAACAGAATGTCGCCCACGCTGAGGGCCTCGTCGATGATGAGGATGTCCGGCTCCACCGACACCGCCACCGCGAACGCCACCCGCATGACCATGCCGGTGGAATAGGTCTTCACCGGCTGGTCGATGAACGTGCCCACGTCGGCGAATTGCTCGATCTCGGGATACTTCAGGTCCATCGCCTGCTTCCCGATCCCCAGGATGGAACCCGTGAGGTAAATATTCTCCCGTCCCGTGAAGTCCGGATTGAAGCCGGAGCCCAGTTCCAGGAGCGCGGTCACGCGGCCCTTGATTTCCACGGTGCCGCCGTTCGACTCGAGCGTGCCCGCCAGAATCTGGAGCAGCGTGCTCTTGCCCGCGCCATTCCGCCCGATGATCCCGAAGGCCTCGCCACGCCTGACCTCGAAACTGACGCGGTTGAGCGCAAGCACGGCCTCGGCGGGCAGCGCCTCGAGGTCCACCTCGCGTCCGCGACCCGCCGCCCGTCCCATCCAATGCCAGAAGCTGCGGTCGCTGTGGTAGATCTTGCACAGGTCGCGCACTTGGATGGCCACGTTGTTGTTGGAGGAGTCTGTCATACGGTCGGCCCCTTTTTCTGCGTGCCACTGCCCTCCAACTCAATAGGAATTCGATCCATCCCGACCTGATGTGAACCTCCACCCGGACACCATCCCCGCTGCCGTCGAGTTCTACGCGTTGCTCGCAGCGGCCGGCGTGGGGCCGGCAATGCTGGTCCTCGGACCGCGCGCCAGCCGGGTGGCAGTGGCCGCCTTCGCCCCGGTGCTGGGCCTCGCGCTTGCGCTGCCCCTGGCCACCGCCGCCGTCCAGGTGAACCTGCCCCTCGCGTCGTGCGCCTGGGGCCTCGCGGCATTGCTCGCGCTGCTGAGTCTCGGCTGCGGTGTCGCAGCGCGCCGTCTCAGGCCCGCGCCGACCGCGCCCGCGGAGATCCAGCCGCTGCGCGACTATGCGCTCCTGCTCGCGCTCGCCGCCGCCCTGCTGCTCGCACCGGCCGTCGCGGGCGGCTTCCGGGTCCTCACGCTCCGGGGCAACGTGTACGATGATCTCAACTACGTGATCGGCGCCGGCTATTTCGAGCACCATCCCCTTTCCTGGCAGTCCTCCGCTTCGGCCGCCGAACTCGTGCGATCCAACCCGGGATTTCTCCTGGTGAAGCGTTTCCTCTGGTCCGAACGCACGCCCGTCCTCGCCCTCCTGGCGTGGTGCGCGCGCCTGGCCGGAAGGCCCGTCATCGACGTGGAGTTCGCATTCACGCTCACCTTCTTCCTCGTCGCGGTGGGCCCAGCCTATCTCCTGGCGCTCGACCTTGGCCTGCCCGCCGCCGTTCGCATGCTCGCCCCCCTGACCGTCGCCTGCGGATTCTGGGCCACGATCGTGCTCGATCTGCGCGCCATGGGCCAGATCGTCAACCTGCCGCTCTCCCTCGCCCTGGTCTGGCTTGCCGCTCGCTCCCTCTCCGGTCGCGCCACGTCCCCGCCCCGGCTGGGCACTGCGCTCCTCGCCCTGACGCTCTTTTCCGCGGGCCTGGCGTACCCCGAGATGGTGCCGAGTCTCGCCTGGGGCCTCGCCGGGAGTCTCATGCTCGCATTTCTGCTGGGCGACGCCACCCGGGCGACTCTCCGGACCTGGCTGGTCGCCCTGCTCGGCGCGCTCCTGCTCTCGACCACCCAAGCCGTCTTCTTCTGGCGTCTCCTGGTCCGCCAGCTGGTCATGAGCGTCGTCCGGGGCTCAGCCATGAGCTGGCAGGGCGACTGGTTCCGTTTCCTGCAGACACCCGCACCGCTCGCCGGACACTGGGGGCTCGCCTGGGGCCCACTCGGCTCCGCAGGTGCATGGTCTGTGGCAGCCACCACGCTCGCCACCCTGCTCACCCTCGCCTTGATCATCGGATTGGGCGCAGTTGCAAGCCGTGCCATGCGCCGCTCCACGATCAGCAACCGCGCCTCCGACCCGGCCTTCATCACGTTCGCCACACTGGCTGCGTTCGGCTCGGGTTTCCTTGCCCAGGATGCCGCGATGCACCTCGTCGGAAACCCCTGGGCCGGAGCCAAGGCGCTCTCCTACGGTTACCCCTGCCTCACCTTGCTCGTCGCGGGTGTATTCATTTTGCCAGGTCCGAGGCTTCGCGCGCTCGCCTGGCTCCGGCATGTCCTCGGCGGCGCCGTGCTTGCCTGGCTGGCCACCCAGGCCGCCTTTGCCCTTTACCACGTCGCACGCGCCCCCTCGGGAGACACGTTCTTTGTCTACGGCGAACCTCAGCATCGCAGCGCCAAATCGGTGGGCTTCGACCCCGAGTGGCGAAACTTCGCCCAGCCGCTCGAGGCAACGCATGGCGCAGTCGTGTGGAGTTTCCAGCCGCTGGTCTGGGAGTCCGAACTGTTCAAGGCCAGCTTCGGCGATTCGGCGGACCTGATTCCGCTCATGTCGATCGACCACTATCGCACGGAACGGCTGATCGACGCGCCGGAATCCGATTCCCTGCCCTTGCCCGCCTACCTCCTCGTCGACCGGGGCTTCTGGGGCGATGCCCTCAAACCCGGCGAAGACGTCGTCATGCAGACCGGCCGGACCCGCCTCATCCGCCTGCCCACCGACGCCTGGAGCGGTCCTCACCTGCTCGGCGTCCTATCCGAGGGAGCATCAAGGCTGTCCCATCTCGCCCACCCCGTGTCCCTTCCCTGCGAACTGTGGCTCTATTCGCCCGGGCCACAGACGCTGCGCCTTGCCTTTGCGGGCTCCGCGCCCGCGATCGTCGCTGCAAAAACACCCCGCACAGACCGGCAGCTCTGGCGAAGCCGGATCGCCCCGGGCGATGAGCGCACCGTGCCGCTCATGCGCGGAATCAACGTCCTCCGCCTCACCACACCGCCCCCCGCCAAAGGACTCCAGCTTTCGAGCGTCCAATGGACCGACTCCCGGGGCTTGAACGAAAGCCAACGAAGGTAACGAAAAGCGCCCAGATAGTCAGGGGCAGCAGGCCGGCACCGCAGTCGGGATATCAGCCATTTCGGGCTTTCCCCGACCTTATCCTGCCAACACTTCGGACGCTACCCCCTGAATCGAATCGCCACGAAAATCACGAAGTTTCAAGGGCACCGGCTTTGCGTTGCGTGCGCCTATAGGCGCGCTCCGATCAGAGTCGGCAACCCTGGCGCCTTTTTGCGTTTTTTGTGGCCATTACCTTCAGGGGGTTCGGTTGCGCCGCGGCCGCTCTGGGTCTCTGTGGTTCAACCGCGGCATTTTGGGTTCATCAGCCTGGCTCAAACGGACGTCGCCCGTCGCGGTTTCGGCTTTTCGGAGCCGCCACTAGGGCTAGCGTGGGCCGCATGGGTCTGACCCTTCACATCGGCTTCGACTTCTGGGGCGCCGGCAATCTCGGCGACGATCTCATGCTGGCCGGCTTCCAGGAGTGGTTGCGCGCGCGACGCCCGGAGTGGCGGATCTCCGCCCTCTGCGCCCACGACGTCGCTGCGATGCGACTGCGATTCCCCGGTATCCGCTGGTTTTCCGCCGACCCCGATTCCCGTGCCGAGGCGCTCCGCCAGGCTGACGCCTGGGTCGGCCTGGGCGGAGGCGTGTTCCAGATTGAAGTGGGAACCTGGATACTGGATCAGATGCTCGCCGACATGACCGCGGCGCGCGCCCGCGGCCTGAAGACCTTCCTCGTCGGCGTCGGCGTGAACAACCGCGCGGCGCTCGAGACCGACCAGGCGCGCCGCATCCATGAACTCGCAGAGGCCATCTGGCTGCGCGACAGCGCCTGCCTCGACATGGCCCTGTCCTGCGGCTTCTCCGCCGGGAAGACCCACCTCGGCGCGGATACCGCCCATCTCCACTGCGCCACCGCGCCCACGCCCCCACTCAGGGAAGGCACGGCCTTCGTCATTCACGCGAGTCCGACAGACGTCGCCGAATCCGCCTTCCTCGAGGCCGGCCCGCGGGCCCGGCGACCGGGCACCTGGGTCTGCCAGGAATACCGCTCCATCCCGGACTCCGAGCTGCTGCTCCACCAATCCGCCTCACCCGAATTCCAGTCGGCCCTGCCGCTCCTGCGACCCTCGTACCCGACGGCCACGGTCGCCGAGCTCCACGCCGCCGTCGCAGGCTGGCAACGCGTGGTCAGCAGCCGGTTTCACACAAGCCTCGCAGCCGCCTGGGCCGGCGCAGCGGTTGCGATCTTCGAACGCAACGACAAGCTGCGCGCAATCCGCGAGGATCTCGGCTGCGAGCGCTGCGCACGCCTCAACGACGCCGACGAGCTCGCCCGCGCGCTCGAGTCCGCCCGACCCGTCGCGCGCTCCAGACTCGACGCCTGCCTCGACCGCACCGAGCGCATGATGCACGAGTTTGTCTCCGCGCTCTGATGGACCCGGAAACAGAGGAAAATGAACAGGGATGAAAGGGATGAACGGGATCGGGAATCCACATCGTGTCCGCATCCCTTTCATCCCTTCCATCCCTGTTAAAATTCTCCACACCGGTCTGTCGCCGAAATCCTTCTCGATTCCCACTTCTCGCTCCTCGATTCTTTTCTCCGCATGAAGCTCTATAGCTCCAAGCCCCAGGCCTCGATCACCATGGGGATCTCGCCCGCCCTGCGGCAGCTGCTCGCACACACGATCGCGGCCTTCCGGCCGGGTGTGGTGATTGAGAGCGGAACCTACATCGGCCTCGGATCGACCACCCTGCTGGCAGAGCTGCTTCAGGAGACCTTTCCTGAACATACGCCGCGGCTGTTCACTCTCGAGGTCAGCTTCGCGCATTGGCAGCAGGCCGCGCGCAATCTGCGGCGCTTCCGCCATGTCCGCTGCCTGTGGGGGCTCAGCGTCGACCGCGACGAGGCGCGACGCTTCATCCTCAACGACCCCGTCCTGAACCGGCACGAGTCCGAGCCTGACATCTACGTGGACAACGTCGAGGATCCGGTGCGGTTTTACCTGGATGAGGTCGACGGACGTCTGCTCGACCCGGACGCCGTACCCGGAGACTTCATACGCAAGGCGCTCTTTCGCGAACAGTGGCTGCCCCGTCTTCTCGGCCGCTACGGCGCCCGGCGTCCGCTCGTCACGCTCGATTCCGCCGGCGGCATCGGCTTTCTCGAATTCAACACGGTCACCCGCTTGCTGAAGGACCATCCGTACCTGCTGCTGCTCGACGACATCGACCACCTCAAGCACTTCAGAAGCCGCCGGGCCGTGCACGCCGACCCCTGTTTCGACGTGCTGGGAGAGGAGCCCGAGACCGGCTGGCTGCTCGCGCGTCACAACCCCGCCCGCGGCGCATGAGCGCCTCCCTCGTCATCTTCGACTCCCGCGCCCTTCTCCCGGACGCCTGGGGGAATGCTGCGGGCACCAGCCCGATCTACGCGTTCAATCCGACCCTGGTCGATGCGGGCGAGGGCTGGCTCATGGCATACCGGGTCGTGTTGGCCGACGGGATGCGCCGCATTGCACACTGCCGGCTCGACCGGGCACTTTCGCCAGTGCCCGGTACTGCGGTGCCATTCAGCGACCAGATCCGTTTCTCGAAGCGAGAGGGCCTGGCTCCGCAGGCATCCAGCTGGTTCGCCGATCCCCGTTTCTATCGCCTTGGAGGGCGTCTCTATCTCCACTGGAACTCCGGCTGGCACGAACCCAGGAATCATCAATTCGTCGTCGAATTGGATCCGATCTCGCTGGCGCCCGTAGGCCCTGCCCGGGAGCTGATTCTCTCGGGTGAGCGCCAGCCCATCGAGAAGAACTGGGTGCTGTGGGGCGACGGCCCCTTCCGCGCCACCTACAGCCCCTCCCCGCACCGCGTGCTGAGCCTCTCGCTGGACGGCGAAGGAGACATCGCCTGCGAGCCCCTGGCCGACCACCCCTGGCCCGATCGAATTTACGAACGCCGCTTTGGCCGCCTCCGCGGAGGCACGCCCCCCCAGCGCCATGGGGACCTGTACTTCGCTCTGTGCCATTCGATGACCGGCACCCCGGTGCCGGGCTGCGACTATCATCCGGCCGCCTATGCCTTTTCGGCCGAGCCACCCTACGAACCACGCCTGGTCCCTCATCGTTCACTGCCGCTTCCCGAGCCACCCCCGCGCTCCCTTCCCACGCTTAACCGCGCCGTCGCCCGCGTGGTTTATCCGAATGGGCTCGTCCGCAATGGCGACCACTGGCTCGTCAGCTACGGCATGAACGACGAACGCTGCGCCATCGCCCCGCTCTCCGACGCCCAGCTCCTCGGGAGCCTGATCCCATTGAACCCCAAAACCGGGTGAACAGAAGCCAACGAAGATAACAAAGGCATGAAATTCAGTCGAATGATCAAACAGAGTACGATTCGCCCCTGAGGTAAAACGGAAGCGCTTCGGATGTCGCGTTTAGCGGCTCGGCCTTCGTGACCTTCGTTTCCTTCTGTTCACATCCCCTGCTGAATTTGAATCGAATGCCTGTTGACGGGCCTCAGGGACGTTTCGCCAGCACCAGGTACTGGCCGCCCAAAGGAAGCTTCGCCAGCGCCGGCTCAACGCGCCTCAGCGGCTTCAAGGCGGCAGGGAAGACGAAGAGATAGTCTGTCGAACTCACGGCGAAGCCCGCCTCGCGCAGGAGCCCTCGCGCTTGATGGGGAAAAAGCATGTGAGCGTCCCGGTCGAACGACACCCGGGACATGATCAGGTGCACCATCGGATTCCAGCGGTTGTTCTCCCAAAAGGCGAAGTGCCCGCCGGGTTTCAGGTTCGCCCGCACTAGCGCCAGGGCCTCCGGACGGTCCCGCGGCTCGATGTGATGGAATACGCCATTCGTGAATGCCAGGTCGAACCGCCTCCCTTTCAATCCTGCCGCCTCACTCGTGAAACTGACGCCCCCCTGGTCTGCATGCCGCCTTTGCGCCACTGTGATCGACGCCTGCGAGGGATCGTAGCCCACGTAGTGCGCGTTGGGGTACACCTTCCTCAGCCAAGGCAGCAGCGAACCCGTGCCGCATCCGAAGTCGAGTACCTCCAAAACTCGGTCGCGTCCAAGCCCCAGCCTTCGCTCGACCCAGGTGATTCTGCCTTCGGCGAAGTAATCCTTGCCCGCCCCGGTCAGCCGCAGCCCACGATCCAGTTCGCGGTCGTAATCTTCGGCCACGGCATCGAAGGGATCAGATGAATCGGGGGTAAGCATTCCGCATCGGCCAATTGAAATTGAACCACAGAGACACAGTGATCACAGAGCCTGAAAACGATCAGCGTGGAACTTTTGGGACGCAGAGAACAGAAGGAAACGAAGATAACAAAGAAGGCCGAGACCGCAGGCCCCGGAAAAATCGACATAGGTAGGCCTTCACAGGCTGTCCCTGTCACACCACCGGACATGCGGGTCCGCATCCGGCGGTTCGGTGAGCGCAGTTAGGCGCGGCAGGTGAAGGGAGGGAGGCCGTGGGCGGAAAACCAGGCGTTCGGCAGCGCGATACTTAGCGCCGGCGTACGGCTGAGGTGCCACGGACCGTCGGAGGACCCAACGAGCTTGAGGGCTGTGTCGCGGTCGAGGCCGCGGCGCCGCAGCTCTTGGAAGCGGCGGTCGCTTGTCTTCCACCGGCGCCAGATCAGCGCCCTCAAACGACGACGCGTCCATTTCTCCAGCGCCGTCAGCACCGTCGGTGTCTGGCATCGCCCGAAGTAGCCCAACCATCCGTTGAGGTACCGCCGCAAGCTGCCCATCACACGACGGAAGTCGTGGTGGCCGTCTCGCGTCAGTTCCCGGATGCGGTCCTTCGCCTTATCCAGCGCCTTCGGTGCAATCCTGCGCTTGACCGGCTGCTTCGGGGTTTTGGGCGTGAAGCTAAACCCGAGGAGTTTGCGCTCCCAGGGACGGGCGACCGCGCTCTTCGCGTGGTTCACCTTCAGCTTCAGCGTGGACTCGATGAACGCGGTCAGGTTCTCGAAGGCGCGTTTGGCGGCACGCTCACTGCGCACATAGACGTTGCAGTCATCGGCGTAGCGTACGAACCGCAGTCCGCGCTCCTCCAGTTCCTGATCCAGTTCGTCGAGCACCAGATTCGCCAATAACGGCGAGAGCGGGCCGCCTTGCGGCGTACCTTCCCGCGTCGGCATGACGACGCCACTTTCCATCACCCCCGCTTGCAGGAAGCGCCGGATGATCCAGCGCATCCGCTTGTCCGCGACGTATCCACCTAACCGGCTCATCAGCCGATCGTGGTGCACTCGGTCGAAGAACGCCTCCAAGTCGATATCCACGACCCAGTCGTACCCCTCTTGGATGTACGCCTGCGCCGCGGCGATCGCTTGGTGGGCGCTGCGGTTCGGACGGAACCCGTAGCTGTGCGCACTAAACCTCGGATCGAGGATCGGTTGCAGCACTTGCAGGATCGCCTGCTGCACCAGCCGGTCCTGCACCGTCGGAATGCCAAGCAAACGCTCGCCTCCATTCGGCTTCGGAATCGCGACCCGGCGCAGTGCGCTCGGTTGGTAGCTTCCTTCCAGGAGCTCTCGGCGCAGTGTTTCCGTCCGTCCGGCCAGCAGCCGTGGGTATTGCTCGACGGTCACCCCGTCGATTCCCGCTGCGCCTCCGTTGGACCGCACTCGTCGCCAAGCCTCGTTCAGGTTCGCCGGTTCGGCGACCTGCTCCATTAACCTGTCGGTCTGACCTGGGCTTTCCTTCCCTTCGTTCGCCCTTTCCGACTGGACGCTCCCCGGCAGTGCCGCTCCGGCTTCACCTTCGCGCTCCGGCAGGGATGACCCTGCATTCACGGGGTCGGTTTGTCCATCTGTCATCGTGGCAACTCGGGCTTACTCACCCGCTCTTACTCGGGACCACTCGGCCCCACCGTTTGGGCCTTCGCTCCAGCCGGATTTCCCGGCTTTCGTCGCTACTACGCCCGCTGCTGACTTCTGCGCGAGGTTCGGCGCGTGTCGCCACGCGCTCAGACGCAGCTTGCACCCCGTCATCGCACAGACCTCCTGAGATAATCCATTCCACCTTCGCCGCACGACCGCCGACTTTACGCTCCAGGGCTTTGATCGATGTGGACTTCGCGGCCATTTGCCCGCTCGTCCGCCCTTCGCGCCTCTTAGCCGGTTCTTGTTCATCGGCCCGCGGTTTTGCTCCACGCTGCTTTCAGACGCCGGCCTCGCGGCCTCGCCCTGGCGCTTCGCTACCCTTCGCCTCGATCAGGCTGGGCCGAAGACTTTCACTTCGCTGACGGAATGTCATGCTCAGCATACAAATAAGGGGCGACCGGCCTCGCCAGTCGCCCCTTAGCGGCGTAATATCGGATCAGAAACTATCTTACTGCATCAGGCCATCCGTGCCGGAGGCGATCGCGGTGCCATTCCACATGGGCTTGGTACCGTTGAGATTGCCAGCCAGGCTCAGACCGCTGAGATCGAGGGTCGCGCTCGAGGGCGTCGTGATGTACAGCGTGGTGCCGACATTCCAGGGAGCGTCGATCGCGACGTTGCCGTGCGAGTAGAGGCGGACATTGCCGGTGAACGAGGCGGTGCTGCCGGAGACGCTGTCGGTGGAGATGCCACCGTTGACGCTCTGGAGGACCGTATCGGACTTGGCCGTGCCACCACCGGTGTTGCCGGCGACGAGCACCATGTCCGTGCCCTGGGTGATCGAGACCGCACCGTTCGACTGGAAGGCGAGCTTCCCGAACTGGTTGTTGGTGCCGAGGACGCTGATCGACGAGTTGCCCTGCGTCGCGTTGAGCGTGACGGTGCCACCGACCGTGATGGCCGAGGCGGCAGCCTCGGTGATCGCCGGGACCGCGTTGTTGGCGGAGTCGGTGAGGGTGAAGTTGCCACCGATGTTGGTGCCGTTCACCAGCGTGACCGCAGTGCTGTCCACGAGGGTCACGTTCTGGCTGGCGCCAGCGGCGGTGACCTTCAGGTTCGCGATCGAGTTGTTGGTGTTCGTCAGGCTCAGCATACCGCTGGGGGCGAAGGTCGCCGTGCCAGTGACGCTGATGGCCTGCGTGGCATCCGACGGACCCGCGGTCATGGCGTCGATGATGTCGCCCGCGCTGGTGACCGTGAGGTCGCCGGTCGAGTGAACCGCCAGGAGGCGGGTCGAGCCATTCTCGGTGATCGTGATCGACTTGCCGCCGAGCTTCATACCACCGAACTCGTTGTCCGTACCGGTCGAGAGATCGATGTTGCTGGCACCGTTCGTGGTCGAGTTGGTCGTGGCGTCGAGCGTGACCGTGCTCTTGGCACGGAGGCGGTTGGTGTCCTGCGTGATCGTACCACCAGCGTAGACGCTGAGCGTGCCACCCGCGTAGAAGTCGCCCGTGAGGGAATTGCCACCACCGAGCTTGACGTTCTGCTTGTCGCCGGAGGCGATGAGCACGTTGCCGCTTGCGATCGCGTCGATCACACCCGTGACGTTGACCGTCGAGGACGACGGCGTTCCCGGGCTGCCCCAAGTGGCCGCATTACCGAGAGTCACCACACTGGTATGCAGGCTAGCGTCGGTATTGGCGAGGGCGTAGAGATAGCCCGTTGCCGTGACCACCTGACCGGCCTGATCGAGCGTAACGCTGTTGCGGGCGTTCAGGGTGATGTTGTTGCCCTTCAGGGTCGTGTTAGCGACGATGTTGCCATCGGCAGTCAGCTGGGCCGCTGTGCTAGAGACGATATCGCTCGGATTCGAGGCGAACTCGGAATCGGCGCTCGTCGCAGTCAGAGTGATATTACCCTTGCCGGCCTGGACGGAGCCGATGCGGATGGTGCCACCTTCCGTGACGTTGATGTCAGCGCCATTGGCCGAAGCACCACCGTTGGTGGTGTCGAAGTAGTATCCACCGAAGCGAGAGGCCGTTGCCGTGGAGGTCTTGATGCCATCCGGGGCATTGTTGATGAGGCTGATCGTGCCGCCGGCCGTCGTGATCGAGAGGTTTCCGTAGATATTCGCGCGGGAACCGGAAACGTCATCGACACCCATACCTGACGTGGCAGCGGTGTTGAGGGTAAGGCCGCCAGCAGCGCTGTAGTAGCTGCCGAGGTGAATCTTACCGTCGTTCGCCGTCGCGGTGAGCAGGCCGTTGCCCGAGGTGGAACCGTTGACCGTGATGTCACCCGCCTTGGAGGAGGCGACGCCCGCGGTGAGGCTCACCGTGCTGTTGTCGGTAACCGACGCGTTGTAGGTGAGGTTGCCCGCACCCTGGTTCGCGACGATCAGGTTGCCACCCTTGGTGGAGCCACCGACGGTCAGATCGCCGGTCGAATTGTCGACCGTGACTGCGCCGTTGGTCGAGAGGGTGACCGTGCCGAGCTTGTTAGCCGTGCTGTTGAGGGTCGTGGCGACGCCCGTGATCGACAGCGACGGGGCGGTGATGCCCGTGGAAGTCTGGGTGATCGCACCGGTGCTGTTGATCGTGACACCGGTCGTGGCGATGACCTTGTCGAGGTTCAGCGCGCCGCTGCTCTTGATGTCGACGTTGGCGACCTTGCCACCCGCACCGACGCTGACCGCGCCGGTGAACGTGTTGGCGGTGTTGAGCGTGACATCACCTGCGGAGGTGAGGTCGAAACCGGCGGTGCCACCAACCGCGAGAACGCCACTCGAGCTGATACCCGTGTTGCTGGTCAGCATGAGATTGCCGCCGACGTTGAGGGCACCGGCGTCGATGGCGGAGTTCTCGACGAACGTGGCCGCACCCGTGGTGGTGCCGCTGAGCGTGCCGAACGAGTTGTTCGTGCTCTCGACATCGATGCTATTTGCGGTAACTGCGAGATTGCCGGTCGTGAGGGACAGCGTCTTGTTGGCTTCGGTGACCGCTCCCGTCGTGCCGGCCTTTAGCGTGAGGCCAGCGAACGTGAGCGTATCGGAAGCGGCAGCACCGAACGTGATATTCCCGCTGGCGGCGCTGGTGTCGATTGTCGTCGCACCCGCGACGTTCGTGCCGTTGGCGAGGACCAGAGCGCCGTTGTTGGTAACCGAGACCGCCTTGGTGGTCGAATCAACCAGCTTGATGCTGCTGATGCTGTTGGAGGTCGAACTGAGGGTGATGGCGTCGCCGGCCGTAATCGAAGCGCTCGTCGAGGTGAGAGCGTTTGCCGACGTAACCTGGCCGGAACCCGTCACCGTGAGTGTGGTTGCGCTGAGTGTCGGCAGCGCGACATCGGCACCCGTGATGCTCAGGGTCGCGGAATTCAAGGCCCCAAGACCACCAACGGTGCCGAGCGTTGCCGTGCCATTGTTGGTCGTAACCCAGAGATCCTTGGTATCAATCGAACCGGTCGTGACTGAAGATCCAGTGAGCTTGGTGGTTCCCGTATTGGAATCGTTGATGGTGCCGGTCTTCAGGGTGCCGTTCGCATTGAGCGTGAGGCTCGTCGCGGTGCTACCGATCGCTGTGGCGGAGAAGTCGATATTCCCGCCCGTCGAGGTGACCGAGAGGGTGGTGACTCCTGCGGCGAGCGCACCACCACTGGAGGTGATGTTGCCGGAGCCGCTGATCGTGGCCGTCGGAGCAAGCGTCGTCGCATCGAGCGTGATGGCGCCGCTGCCGGTGAAGGAAACGGACTTGGTGGCGCTCAGGCTGACGGTGCCAGTGGCCGAGACCGCGGCACCAGAGGCCATCGCGACGTTGCTCGTCGTAGCGGTGTCGGAGACCGTGAGACCGCCCGCGACGGTGGTGTTACCGAGGGTAACATCGCCACCCGTCTCGGTGACCGAGAGATTTCCACCCGTGGTCTTGCCGGAAACGGCGAGCGCGACGGAATCCGTCACGGAGGCGCTGGCGGCGTTGGTGAGCGTGAGGGTCGAGAGCTTGCCACTCGTGGTGACGGCGCCCCCGTTGGTGATCGTCAGCGCATCGAGGTTACCATTGATCGTCACCGCATTACTGCCGGCGTCAACGGTGGCCGTGTACTTGCCGGAGCTGGTGTTGGCCAGCGTGCCGGTCGTCGTAACGGCGCCGGTGGAGACGAGGCTGATGTTGCCAGCGATCGTCGTCGTGCCCGCCGCAGCGAGCTCAACGCCGGTGGCATTCTTGATATTCAGATTGCCCGTGACGTTCGCGCCGGAGAGCGAAACGGTACCAGCGGCATTGATCTTCAGCTCACCCGAGATCGTGTTGTTCGCATCGCCGCTGACGGACACATTCTTGCCCGCGAGGTAGACGTTGCCAGTGATCTTGCCGGCCTCGGAGACATCGGCTTGCGCCGCGCCCGAGTAGCTGAGGTCACCCGTGGCGAGGAAGGACTGCGTGGCGTCGGTATCGTTCGTCGTGCTGGCGACGAAGGAGGCGGCGTTGATCTGGGCGCCGGACGAAATCATCACACCCGCCGTATTGAGGACGTAAACACGGCCGTTCGAGGTGATCGCACCGGCGATCGTGGTGGCCGAGCCACCGGTGACCATGTTGAGGACGCCGGAGGTGGAAGAGGGAAGGTTGAACTTGATGATGTCACCGGCCGCGATCGTGTCGGTGCCGGAACCGAAGTTCTTCCACTGGAGCACCGTGTTCGCCGCGGTGGAGGTGATATCAAGCTCATTGCTCAGCTGACCGCTGGCCCAGGTGACCGTGGACGGAGCTGTGAGGTTGGTGGAGGCCGTGCTCGGCAGTGCGCGGAGCGTAGGGACCAGCGCAACAGGTCCG
This sequence comes from bacterium, assembly GCA_021780625.1. The sequence goes on from JAJXYI010000302.1 coordinate 17,321, forward strand.
GCAGCGAGGCTGGCGAGGACGAGCTTGCGCGTCAGTGATTTGGTGATCGAGGATTTCTTCATCGGAGTATGATGTTGCTGATGGTTAGACGGTATTACGCCGTTATCTCGGGGGAGGAAGAGTGAGATGCCTACCGTTGGCAAGCATTTTTCGAGAGTGGAATCTCAAATCCTACGGCGGGGTAACAGCCGGGAAAAGTGGCAAAATGGATACGCTCGGGGTGGAGCTTCAAGAACGTATCGTAGACCTAGTTGGATCGTCAATCACTTCCTAAGGGGCCCCAAAAGCCACTCGCAAATTGCATGCTTTTTCAGGACCGGTTTTTGCGGTCCGGCGACGCTTTTGAGACTCGCTTAACAAGCCGCTCCGTTTCGAGCCTCGAGAACCAGCGGAGCCTTTGGGCTTGAGTAAGTGGCCGAGACTCGGATTGAAACCCCGAGACCTACGTACGGTCAACGCGACCACCCATTGATGAAGCGAGTCCTCCCTGTTCTATTTGTCCTGATCAACTGCCTGGCACTGGCATACCCGCTATCCTGCCACGCTGCAGAGCCCAAGGAATCCGCACGGACAGGAGCCGCCAAGAATGCGGTCGTGCTCAAACGGCTTCTGCTCGCCGACACCGAGAAGCGGGCCGAGGTCATGAAAGATCCAGGCGAAGGACGCCGCTTCGCCTTCGACAACCTGCCGATTTTCGACACTCAGGAATTCAGAGGCAAAATGGCACCCTTCCTGGGCCAGCCGATATCCAACGACTTGGTGCGCAGGATGGCCGTCGTCATCGCCGCCTACGTCCGCGAAAAGGATTTGCTGACGGTGAACGTGGCGATCCCGAAGCAGAACGCGAGTACCGGGGTGCTCCGCCTCGCGCTGCGCATCGGGCGGTATCGGGACATCGTCGTGAAAGGCAACCGGTGGTTCAGCGCCAAGCAGATTGAGGAGGCACTCGGCGTGAAAGCCGGCGACGAGATCCGAGTGTCCCAGCTCGACCAGGCCATCAATTGGATCAACACGAACCCATTCCGCTACACTCGGGCGATCATCAACAATCGCACGGGCGATCCCACCCGGGCCGACCTCATCATCGCCGTCGAGGACACCGCGCCGGTCAAGCTTTCCGGTACCTATGACAACTCCGGCGTGCCGGTGCTGGGCGCCGACCGTTATTCGGTAGCGTTTCAGTGGGGAAACGTGCTCGGCCTCGATCACCAACTGACGTACCAATTCACCCGCTCGGACATTCTTCAATTCTTTCAGGCGCACAGTCTCGACTACAAGATCCCCCTGCCGTGGCATGACATGATTCAGATCGATCTCGCCTATGCGAAACTGGCTCCAACGATCGCCGGAGGCCTGGTAGCGATCAAAGGCAGCAACGAGATCGCCGATCTGCACTACATAATCCCCGTCAACAAGGGGAAGTGGAACATCGAATACAGCCTTGGGGTGGACTTCAAACGCTCCGACAACAACTTCGAGTTTGGCGGCATGTCGTACTACGGACACAAGGTCGACACCCTGCAGGCCAACCTCGGCGCGACGTTCGTCCATCACGATAGCCTGGGAGGCTGGTCGTTGTCGCTGCAGGCCAACCTGAGTCCGGGCTACCTGACGCCCAACCAATCCGACGCCGCGTACACGTCCACGCGAAAGGACTCGAAGTCGCGATACGCCTACGGAACGCTTTCGTTCCAACGCCTGACGACCCTGGGCGACGGATGGCAGCATGTGTTCCGTTTCACGGGACAGACCGCGTCCCAAAACCTGCAGGGCAGCGAACAGATGTCGATCGGAGGAGCCGATACCGTGCGGGGCTACGAGGAACGCATCAACTCGGGCGACATCGGCTTTTACGCAAGCAACGAGATTCAGACGCCGCTCATCGACGCACGGGCCGCGGCAATCCCATCGTTTCTAAAACGCGCCGGGGCGATCCAAGTCAGGGGCTTGGCATTCGTCGACTGCGGCAACGTGAAATACCTGCACCGCCAGCCCGGCGACATCAGCATGGACCCCATGCTGAGCGCGGGACTGGGCATGCGGTGCGGACTGGGAAAGTATCTTTCCGCGAGTTTCGACTATGGCTGGCGTCTTCGGAAGATCCGGACGCCCGAGCCGGGGGCGGGCCGGGGGCATATCCGGATCTCGGTTACGTACTGAGCCGGGGGAGGGCGGCGCGGAGGATTTGCTCGACCGCGGGGCGGGCGCCACGGATAAGATCCGGCCGATGGCCGTCCAGCCCCACCCCGTGTCCAGGAGACTTGCGCTGTGCGCACTCGCGCTCTGCACGCTCGCCGCGGCCTGGGTGCTCCTGCGTCCGATGCAGGAGCGGGCGATCAGATGTGTCGTCACTTTTCCCCTACAGCCCCCGGGCTCCGTGGAGACCCTGCTCGTCGCGGGGCAGGCGCACTCGGCCGACCGGCTCGCGGTGCGCGCCCTGGAGGGCGGGAGGATCCAGCTGTTCTGGGACAGCACCGGCCGGGGCGGGCCGGCGTCGGGCCCGATCACGCTGCCGGCGGGACGACGCGTCGCGATGCGCATCGATGCGCCCTCGATGTACGACCGTTTCCAGCGACGGCTGCTCGAGCGGGCGCCCGACGACTGGCTCGGCGTCACGGTGGACGGGCGCGAGGTGCTGAGCGGGCGCGTGGCATTCCGCCGCTCGGCGGCCATCGACCGGCACCTGGGGACGGATCCCGCGCTCGGACAGCGCGGCGAGAGCGGTGGGCGGTTTCGCGGGACGATTGAAGTCACCCCGCCCAGGCGGGTCCGGGTGAGCCCATGGGAGCTGCCGCGGGCCCTGGCGTGGACCCTGGTGAATTCGGCGGGGACCTGGCTGGCGCTCGGCTGGGCGGTGTTCGCACTCGTGGATTGGCGCGCCGCGCGCCGGGCTCCGCGCTCTGCGCTGGGCGGCGACGCCCGGCTGCTGTCGGGCATCGGACTGGCCGCGGTGCTGGCCACGTTTTTCATCGGATCGGCCGGGCAGCCCTTCGAGCTTGGAGAGGACCTCAACGGATATCCCGAGGGCTACGCGATGATGACGCATGCCTTCGCGCACGGACAGCTCGCGCTCCTGCAGAAGCCCTCCCCCGCCCTGCTGGCGCTGCCCAACCCCTACGACGCCCGGCAGAACACTGGACTGCGGCTGCACGACGCGATCCTGTATCACGACAAGTACTACTTCTACTATTCCCCGCTCCCCGCGGTCCTGATGAACCTGCCGGTGCTGTGGCTGACCGGCACGGACGTGCCGCAGGCGCTGGCCGTGACGCTGTGGACCTCGGCCGGCACAGTGCTGATGCTCGCGGCGCTGCTCGCGTTCAAGCGGCGGTGGCATCCCGGCCTGCCGCTGTGGGCGACAGGGGCGCTGGGGCTGAGCATCGGATTTGCCGCACCGGTGGTCTACCTCGTGGGCCGGCCGACGATGTACGAGCAACCGGTGGCGGCGGCGTATGCCTTCCTCGGTCTGGGGCTGTTCGCGCTGGCGAAGGCGCTTTCGGATGTCGGAGGGAGGAGGTCGGACTCAGGCGGCATGGGCTGGCCGATGATTTCGGCGTGCGGATTTGCGCTCGCAGCAGCCTGCCGGCCGAACATCGCGCTGGCGTGCCCGGGGCTGGGCCTCGCCTGGCTGCTGCTCGCGCGGCGTCCGCACGGGGTGCAGGGCTCGGCGCCCGGCCGGCTCGCGGGAGTTCGCTGGCTGCGGGTCGTGATTCTCTGCCTGCCCTTCCTCGCCGTGGGATTCAGCCTGGGGTTCCTGAACTGGAAGCGATTCGGAGCACCCCTGGATTTCGGCTGGCGCTGGCAGCTGTGGGGACGCACGACGGAGCTCGCCTCGCAGGCGACGAACTTCTCGGTGCGAAACATCCCGCCGAACGCACAGCAGTACCTTTACGGGCCGCCCAAATTCGGCGCGAGCTTCCCCTACCTCCAGGCCAACGCGCGCAAGGTGTATTTCCGATCTCCCTACACGATCGGCGCCGAACCCCTCGTGGGGATCGCCTGGGCGCTGCCGCTCGAGACCATCGCCCTGCTGGCCTGGGCGGCGGGGCTGCGCCGACGCCGCGTGACGAACCCCGCGTCGCCGGACTCGTGGATCGCTGCGCTGCTGGTGGCCGGCGGGGGCGTCCTCGTTTTCAACATGATGTATTCGGCCTTCGCGATGCGGTACATGCCCGACTTCGTGCCCTTCCTCGAGATCGCGGGCGCGCTCGCCTTCATGGCGTGGGCGGCGAAGCCCGGAGCCAGCCCGGGAGTGCGGGCGACGCTGGCGCTCGCGGTCGCCGTGGCGACGTCGCTGGCCGCACTGGCGATGTCGTTGGATGCCGGATACCTGGGGTTTGCCTGGAGGAATCCGGAGCTTCACGCCCGCATCGCGGCGTTCTTCTCATGAGCGCGACCTGGACCAGTCGACCCGGACGGTAGTTGAACCACGGAGACACGGAGACCACAGAGGAAAGCACCTGCAGAAGAGGTCTTAAGGCCAGCAACCATGCCACCCGACGGTTTGGTTAACAGAAGGCAACAAAGGAAACGAAGGCAGGAAACAAATCGAAAAATCGAATCCGGCAAAAGCGCACCCACCGGCCACGCAGCCAATTCGACGCCCCAAAAAACCAAAACAACCCGCTTGTTCTTCGTTCCCTTCGCTAGCTTCTGTTCATCCATTCACCTCATTCAGTTTCAACGTCGCCTTTAACATGAACGACACGTCCCTACATCGAACCAGGGCGGCCGCGAGGCCCGTCTGGCCGGCACCGCGCGAATGGGTGGTGGCGGGCGCGATCCTGGCCTTCGCCTGCTACGTGGCCCACTTCCTGTACGTGCGCCGGTTCGGGCTCTACGAGGACGATTACATCTACACGCTGGGCTGCTTCGACTGGAGCCTGGGGCACTGGTGGGGCGAGGCGGTGAAGGCGATCGTGCATCCGGTCCAGGGCCGCCCGCTGAACCACCTCGTCCGCCGCACGCTCAACTTCGTGCTGCTGCGCGGCGACACCCTGCTCTACGCGCACCTGGCGAGCTGGGTGATGCTGAGCGTGAACGCCTCGCTGCTCTACGCGCTTGCGCGGCGGCACCTGGGCGCACTCGCCGCGCTGGCGGCGGCGCTGCTTTACCTCCTGTATCCGGCCGACGCCTCCAGGCAGATCCTGATGCACCAGTCGGACCTGCTGTTCGGGACTATGCTGTGCCTCGGAGGGCTGCTGGCATTCTCGAGCGAACGGACCCTGCTCGGGTGGTTTTTCGGCCTGTGCTGCCTGCTCAACTACGAATCGTTCTACCTTCCGCTGATCGTGGGTCCGCTGCTGGCGGGTGGGTTCAGCCTGCGTCGCGACTGGAAGCGGCTGCTGCGGCATGCGGCGGCCTTCGCGGCGGTGGCCGCGGCGGTGGTGATCGTGCGCGGCATGCTGGGCGACGACCGGGCCCGGGGGCTTGCAGGCGGAGGCGCGGAATCCGCCGCGCTGCGGGGGCTGGCGGCGCTGGTCATTGGTCCGCTTGTTTCGCTGCGCGCCGGAGTCGTGGAGCCGCTCCGCGCGACGCTCGGGGCGGGGTCGGCAGCCTGGCTGGGCGGCCTGGCGGTCGCGCTAGGCATTGCCGGGGGGCTC
>JAJXYI010000321.1:0-5375 GCA_021780625.1 bacterium
TCCAACGATAGTAGATGTCCGCGTCCTCGGATTCGATCACCACGTCGTCGTGAAAAAACACGTTGCAATACAAGGTCAGGTCGCGAAACGACGTGAACCAGGTCGGCGGATTTACCAGCACGTCGCGGATTATTAGCGTCATGACAGCCTCCTCTTAAGGACGTCTACTGCCAATAACGTCACACGAGCCGCGGAGGATAACGCCGAACCGGTTGCAATAGTACGTAGAACGCAGGGCGGACACTGCGCGCGCGCGGGATTCGCGGACCGGACAAGCGCGGGCTTGTTTCGGAGGCCCAAATCGCCTCACATGCGGGTTCTCCTTTAACATGAGTACTCCTCGCACACCCGTCCTCCTTGTGATTCGCGATGGCTGGGGCAAGAACCCCCATCCCGAGCAGAACGCCTACAATGCCGTGCACCTGGCCCGCAAGCCCTGCGACGACATGCTGCACGAGAAGTATCCGCACACGCTGCTCGCGGCCTGCGGTCTGGACGTGGGCGTGCCCGAGGGCGTGATGGGCAACTCCGAGGTCGGCCACCAGAACATCGGCGCCGGCCGCATCGTCGACCAGGAGATCGTGCGCATCACCAAGGCGCTTTCGAACGGCGAGATCGCCGTCAACGCGGTGTGGCAGTCTGCGCTGAAGCGCGTGAAGGAACGCGGCACGAAGCTTCATTTCATGGGCCTGTGCTCCGATGCCGGAGTCCACGCGCTGCTCGAGCACCTGTACGGATTCCTCTCCCTGGCAAAGCAGGCCGGTGTCACCAAGCAGGTATACATCCACGCCCTGATGGACGGCCGCGACACGCCTCCCAAGAGCGGCCTGGCGTTCATCAAGCAGCTTGAGGCCAAGCTGGCTGAGCTCGGTGTCGGTCAGGTTGCCTCCGTGTGCGGCCGCTTCTGGGCCATGGACCGCGACAACCGTTGGGAACGCGTGAGCAAAGCCTACCACATGCTCACCGGCACGAAGGCCGATTCCACCGCGGCGAGCGCGGAGGCGGCCGTGCAGCAGTACTATGACAAGCCCCTGAGCGAAACCCAGCAGGGCGACGAGTTCATCCTTCCCACCTGGGTCGTCGGCAAGGACGGCAAACCCGTCGCCACGATCGGAAATGGCGACTCCGTCATCTTCTTCAATTTCCGCGGCGACCGCCCGCGCGAGATCAGCCGTGCCTTTGCCCAGGATGACTTCAAGGACTTCGACCGGGGTCCGAAGCTGGATCTGTTCTTCGCCGGCCTGACCGAGTACCAGAAGGGGCTTCCGATCGAGACGATCCTCAAGAAGCCGGCCAAGATGGTGAACATCCTCGGAGACTGGGTCGCCCGCCACGGCAAGACGCAGTTCCGTACCGCTGAGACGGAGAAGTATCCGCATGTCACCTTCTTTTTTAACGACTACCGCGAAGAGCCTTTCCCGGGCGAGGACCGCGGGATGGCATCAAGCCCGAAGGTGGCGACCTATGACCTCGCTCCCGACATGTCCGGGGCTAGCGTCACCGTCATCGCCCGCGAGGCGATCCTTTCGCGCAAATACGACCTCGTCGTCGTGAACTACGCCAATCCCGACATGGTCGGTCACACCGGATCGATCCCCGCGGTCGTCCGGGCCTGCGAAACGACCGACCTGGGCGTTGGCGTGCTGCTGGAGTCGGTGCAGAAGGTGGGCGGTCGCGCCGTCGTCCTCGCCGATCATGGCAATGCAGAGCAGCTTTGGGATCCCGTGATCAACAGCCCGCACACGGCCCACACGCTCAACCTCGTCGAGTTCTTCGTGGTGGGCGAAGGCTTCAGCCGCGCCACCCCGATGCGCTCGGGCGGCCGTCTGGCCGACGTGGCGCCGACTGTGCTTGCACTGATGGGACTCCCACAGCCCCCGGAGATGACGGGACAGAATCTGGTCCTCGCGCCGATTCCACCGCTTCGCTGATTTCGTTTTCGAACTTCCGCACCGAGGCCGTCGCCGCCGCTGGCGACGGCCTTTTGTTTCCCGCCGGTCGGCGGCGCGTGGGTTATTCCTTTAGTTTTTTAGGACTCGCACCGATCAAGGAATTGGCCAATTCATTCTCGAAGCTTCACCATGCCTCCTTTGGTTGCAAACAAGCCCTCCGCTGCTACCAACCCCGCCCCTTTCTCAGACGCCGAGATTGCAAAACGCATCGATGCCTGTCCGAAGCTGGCTTCGCTTTCGAGCATCAACCATGCGCTGGGCGAACTGCTTAAGTCAGATCTGAGCTTCAATTCCCAGATCGCCGAGGTCATCCGCAGGGATCCGTCGCTCACCGCCCGGCTGCTGCGCATGGTCAATTCGGTCTTCTTCGACCTCACCGCCAAGGTGAACAACATCGAGGAGGCCGTCTTTTACCTCGGGCTTCGCCAGATCCGTGAGCTCGCGAAGGCGACCCCCATCATCGAGGAGCTCGAACGGCTTCAAAATACCCCGATCAAGCTTCAGTGGAAGGAGCTGTGGAAGCACTCGATCGGATCGGCCCTGATGACCCGGGAGATCCTCGCGATGAACTCCACGATGCTCATCGACGATGACACCGACTACATCATCGGTCTGCTCCACAACGTCGGAAAGGTCGTCCTCGCCACCACGTTTCCCGAGCAATTTGCCCGGGTGGTCGAGTTCCAGGGTCGCAGCACGCTCGACGTCTGCACGTATGAGCGCGAGCTCATCGGCTGGGACCACGCCCGCGTGGGCGGCTATTACCTGCTCCGCCACCGCGTGGCTCCCGAGATAATCAACGCAGTGCTCTATCACAACGACCCCGAGAGCGCGGGCGACCATGCGATCTATGCCGCCGCCGTCCAGGTGGCCGATCAACTCGTCCGCACCTCGGGCATCATCGGTGGCTTCGAACAGGTGCCGCCGATCAAGGAGGGCGAGTGGACCTCGCTGCCCGGGTGGAAGATCCTTTTTGGCTCGGGTGAGAGTGAGAGCGGCATCGCGAAAGCGGCGCTTCTGCACAGTCTGCAGCGCCTTCCGATGATGCTCAACGGGCTCGTCTGAGGCGACACCCACCCGCAGTCATGTCAGTCGCCCCCATTTCCGAAGAGACGCCGCATCCCTCGGCGCTGGCGGCCGCCATCATCCGCGGCCACCACGTTGCGCCCTGGGAGAACAGCACCTTCCTCGCCTGCGTGCGCGAGGTGTCGGGCTCGATCGTCGCGGTGAACCTGTCCTTTGCCCGCAAGTTTGGCCGGCCCACCGCATCGTGGGCGGGGAGGGATGTCACCCAGCTCATTCATCCGGAGGATCTCCAGCACTGGCGTTCGCTCGTGACGTCCCTGCAGCACGCGCCCCATCGGATCGAGCACGAGTCGCGGTGGATGACCGCCCAGGGCTGGCGCCTGCTCGCCTGGGAGGAAACCGCCCTGCTCGACGAGAAGGGCGATGTGACCCTGTATCGCGCGATCGGCCGGGACGTGACCCGCCAGCGCCAGGCCGAGGACCTTTCGTTCAAGCTCACCAGCGCGGTTGAGCAGTCGCCGATCTCGATCGTGATCACGGATACCAAGGGCTCCGTGCAGTATGTGAACCCGAAGTACACGGCGACCAACGGCTATTCGCTCGAGGAGATCATCGAGAAGAACATTCCCGTGCTTCGGGAGGGTTTCGAGAGCGACGACGCCTATCGCAACCTGATCGATACGGTTGCGGCGGGCCGCGAATGGCGCGGGGAGCTGCGCTCCCGACGCAAGGACGGAGCGATCCTCTGGGAGGACATTCAGGCTTCACCGATCCGCAACCTTCAGGGCGACGTCTCGCACCTGCTCTGCCTGCGCGAGGACATCACCGATCGCAAGCGCCTCGAGGAGCAGCTAAGGCAGTCGCAGAAGATGGAGAGCCTCGGGACGCTCGCGGGTGGGATCGCGCACGATTTCAACAACATGCTCGCGATCATCAACGGGTACACCGAGGTGTGCCTGGCGCGGGCGACGGCCAGCAACGCCGACGAGGCCTTGCGCCGCTACCTTCGCGAGGTCCACGGCGCAGCCCAGCGCGCGGTGAGCCTGGTCCAGCGCATCCTCACGTTCAGCCGCAAGACGGAGGTCCGCACGGCGCCGGTGAACCTGAATAAGATCGTCCGCGAGCTGGGCGCCCTGATCGCCGAGACGTTCCCGCGCACGATCACGATCGATTTCGATCTCGACGAGACGATCGGCTCGCTGAGCGCCGACCAGAGTCAACTCCAGCAGGTCATCATGAACCTGTGTGTGAACGCTCGCGATGCCATGCCGAAGGGCGGCCGTCTCACGCTGTCGACACGCGTGGTGGCGGGGACGGAACTCGTGCGCCTGGGCGCCGATACGAGCTCCCGCTACGTGTGCCTCCGGGTCTCCGATACCGGCGTGGGCATGTCGCACCAGGTTCGGGCGCGCATCTTCGAACCGTTCTTCACCACGAAGCAGGAGAGCGGCGGCACCGGTCTGGGACTGGCCGTCGTCTATGGCATCATCGCCAACCACAAGGGCCTGCTCGACGTTGAGAGCACGGTGGGCCAAGGCAGCAGTTTCCTTGTCTATCTTCCTGCAGCCGAAGGAGAGGCCGTGCCCCTGCTTCAAACGCCGTCCCGCGCCTTCGGAGAGTTTCCGAAGGGGAACGAAAGCGTTCTCATCGTCGAGGACGAGATGAGCCTTCGCGCCCTGCTTCGCAATGTCCTGGAGCCCTGCGGATATCAGATCCGCCTCGCCCAGGATGGGCGCGAGGCGATCAACCTCATCGAACGCAGAGACATCCCCATCGATGCGATCCTCCTGGACCTCAACATGCCCGAAGTCCACGGGATCGAGGTCTTCAAGGAGCTCAAGCGCCTCCGCCCGTCGACCAAGGTGCTGATCGTGAGCGGAAACATCACGAAGGACATGAAATCCGAGCTGAACAAGCTCGGTCAACGCGAGTTCGTCACGAAGCCCTACCGCATCGAGGACCTGTGCCTGAGGCTTCGCCGGGTACTGGACGACAAGTGACAAAAAACCCCGCGTCACCGGAAGGTGATCGCGGGGCGGAAATCGGTGCTCGGGTGGCGAATCAGGCGTTCTTGGACATCCGTTCGACAGCTTCGGGGGCGACCACACGGTCGATGTCGAGCAGGGTCTTCACCTGGCCCTTGATCTTGGCCATGCCGAGAATGTAGGTCGTGTCGATCTTCGTGCCGAATTCCGGCGTGGGCTCGATCTCATCCTGGGTCAGAGTCACAACCTCCTCGACGCTGTCGACGATCAGGCCCATCTGGACGTTCTGGCCGGAGGGGAGGCTCACCTGGACGACCACGATGCAGGTACGCTCGGCAATCTCGGCCTTCAGCCCGAATTTGAGGCGTAGATCGACGATCGGGATCACGCGTCCGCGGAGGTTGATGACTCC
>JAJXYI010000321.1:5385-5707 GCA_021780625.1 bacterium
TTGAGCACGGCCATGCCGTAGCTCTCATTGTCGAGCGTGACGGTGAGATACTTGTTGGCGGTTTTCGAGGTGGTGGTGCTCAGCGCGTTGTTGCTCATGGGCGTAAATTTGATCGCTTAGGTCCAAAACGAAAGCAATCTCGGGTGTAATCGACCGAAACGAGGGTTGCTTTAGACAAGTTGAGATAAAGTTTTCCCGCGGTCGGTCGAATAAAACTTACGTCTTTCTCGAGACCTCATGTCCATCCCTGCCGAATCGCTTCCCCTCATCGAAGATACCCTGAATCGTCTGGCGGCGGAGTCTATCCTCGCTCAGGTAGGTC
>JAJXYI010000623.1 GCA_021780625.1 bacterium
CACTCGCGTTCGCCTGCCTTCCCCTCGTCATTCACCGGCCCGGACGTGCCGCGCTCGCCCTCGCCTGCGCGGTCGCTCTCCCGCTCCCGCACGCCCTGCGCAATCTCGCCTGGTACGGCACGCCCCTCGGTATCCACAAGGCCGAGGACGGCGGCGCCGAGGCCTGCGAACGTCTGTCCGCCGGCACCGTCGTCTCCAACCTGTTGCGCGAGGCGGGAGACCAGTTCGCCACGCCGTCGCCGGCCGCCAACCGCCTGCTGTTGTCGGCCGTCTTGAACCTCCACCACTGGCTCGGGCTCGACCCCGAGGACCGAAAAACCACGTTGTGGACCACCCGCTACGCGATCGTCTGGGCGCCGAACGTGGAGACCCTCGCCACGGACCCCGTCCTCGTGGTGCTGGCGCTCGCAGCCGCCGCACTGGCCCTCCTGGGCTGGCGACGGATTGACCCCGCCGAGCGCGCGCTCTGGCCGGCCTTCGCCGCCATGGTGGTGCTGTTCGCGCTCGCGATCAAATGGCAGCCCTGGATCACCCGCCTCGAGTTGCCCAGCTTCCTCATCGCAGCCGCGCTCGCCGCACGCGCACTCGATCGGCTTCCACCCTGGGCGCCGGTCGCTGCCGGGCTCGCCGCCTTCGCCGTCTGGCTCCCCGCCGCCGAGACCGCCACTCGTCCCCTCTGGACCGAACCCACGCTCTGGCAGACCAGCCGCTGGGCCGACTATTTTCGCGTCTCGCCGGCTGATGAGGCGGTCACCAACCGAAGCGTCGCCCTCATCGAACGCGCCCGCGTGCACCTGCTCGAAATCGACAACATCCACAACGCCCCCTACCCGGCCATGCGGCGCCTGCTCGACTCCGATCCGGTCCGCATCCGGTTCTGGGGCTGTCTGCCCCAGTCGCGCAAGGTGCCCCCGGATGCGATATGGGCCTCCGCGAACCACCGCGAATTGCCACTCTGGCGCACGGTGCCCGGAGCCCGCGAGCGGTACCGCGCCGTCGGCAATGCGTATCCATGGGTTCTCTACCTCCCGGCGTCGCGGGTCGGCGCCCTCGCCTCCGAAGCGCTTCCCGCCTTCATCGGCTGGACCGCCTCCCGCGGCCTCGGCGGACCCCGTGCCCTTTACGAAAGTCCTGCCCCCTTCTACGTTCGTGAAATGGAAGGACCGCGCGTCATGGCGGGATTCATTGCCGACGGCGGTCGCCAGAGACTCCAGTTTTCGCTCTACGCTGCCGGTCAACCCATGCATCTCACCCTCTCAGTCGACGCCCATACCACCAACTCCGCAAATCTTCCCGCCTCGACAAACTGGCTCGACGCCGCCTTCGCCTTGCCGCCCCTTCCCCCGGGACCTCACGTGCTCTGGCTCACCCTCTCCCCCGCTCCCACCCACGCCCCGATCTTCCGCCGCTTCCGCCTCCTCGGCCCCTGAGCGCTGACTCTATGAATTTCGGATAGACGTTGAGTGCAGAATCTCGATTTCGCCTTCGGACGCGAGTCTCGACTCGCACCCCGCTGGCGCGTGACGCCAGCGAACGCCAGCCACAGCACGAGCCACACCCAGTAGCCGAGCAACGAACAGAGGGCGGGACGTCGAGTCGTCCCGTCCAAAGCGGAGCCGAGGCTCCGCACTCCAAAAATAGGCCCCCTCTGTCCCCTGCCCTCCGACCTCCGCCCTCTGTCCTCTGACTTCTGTCCTCTGTCCTCCGTCCCCCGACCTCCGACGTCCGACTTCCGACCTCCGACATCCAGCATCCGACCTCCGCCCTCCGACTTCCGACATCCGACATCCGACGTCCGCCTTCCGACATCCGCCCACCTCTTGACACCCTCCCGCTCGGAAGCGACCGTTTCTCCCATGTCGCATCCGCAAGAGCCCTTCGATACCATCGAGTCAGCGATCCAGGATATCGCCGCCGGAAAGCTCGTCATCGTCACCGACGACGAGGACCGCGAAAACGAAGGCGACCTGATCATGGCCGCGACCAAGGCAACGCCCGAGACGGTGAACATGATGATCCGCTACGGTAGCGGCATCGTCTGCGTGCCCACGGTCGAGCACCAGCTGAAGCACCTCGGGCTCGGCCCCATGGTCGCGCGCAATCGCGAGGTTCAACGCACCGATTTCACCGTCAGCGTCGACGCCGCCGAGGGCATCGCCACCGGCATCAGCGCCTACGACCGCACGCGCACCATCCACATTCTTGCCGACCCCGAGGCGCGCGCCGAGCAACTCGTCCAGCCCGGCCACGTGTTCCCACTTCGCGCCCGCCCAGGCGGCGTCCTCGAGCGCGCCGGCCACACCGAGGCCGCTGTCGACCTCGCAACCCTCGCCGGCCTGCCCCCCGCGGGCGTCCTGTGCGAACTCGTCAACGACGACGGCACCGTCAAACGCCTGCCCCAGTTGATCGAGTTCAAGAAGCAGTTCGGGCTACGCCTCGTATCCATCGCCCAGCTGATCGAATACCGCCTCGCGCGGGAGCAGCTCGTCGAGCGAATCTGCACCAAGCCCTTCCCCTCCGCGTACGGGGAATTCACCGCCCACGTGTTCAAGAGCAGCCTCGACGGACGCCACCACCTCGCCCTCGTCATGGGCAAACCCAGCCCCGAGCCCACCCTCGTGCGCGTGCACAGCGAGAATCTTCTCAGCGACGTCTTCCAGGCCACCGGCATGTCCAGCCACCACTCGCTCACGGCCTCCCTCGAGGCGATCGCCCGCGAGGGCCGCGGCGTGGTGCTCTACATGCAACCGCTCAACGCCGGCGACGCCATGGTCCAACGGCTCAACGCCAAACCCGGCGAGTCCATCCCCGCCATGGGCCTGCGCGACTACGGCCTCGGAGCCCAGATCCTTCGCGCCGTCGGCCTCGGCAAGATCCGGCTGCTGTCCGGCAGTCAGCGAAAACTTGTCGGACTCGACGCCTACGGGCTCGAGATCGTCGAACAAGTCAGCGTCTGAGCCGAAAACCCGGTTAACAGGCGTTCATTTTCGAACTGCAACCCGCTGATCATCAGCGGGCCTTGGAACTTTCCGATCTCGCCCGAAACCGTCCGGCCCCGGAAACGGTCAATTCCTTCATCATGAAAACGCTTCGTCTGGCCCTCCCGCTCGCCGTCCTCGCGTTTTGCGCGCCGGCTTCCACCGTCTTCGCCCAGGACGCCTCCACCTCCCGCGACACGCTCCTCGGGGCGATCGCCGGAGCCATCATCGGACACCAGAACGGCCGCACCGCCGAAGGCGCCCTTATCGGCGCAGGCGCCGGCCTGGTCGTCAATGCGCTCTCCCACAACCAGGGCAACGACAACGGTCACATGACCGGCGCCCTGCTCGGCGGCGCCGCCGGAGCGATGATCGGCAAGCACAATGGAAACACCGCCGCCGGAGCCCTGGTCGGCGCCACCGTCGGTTACATTGCCTCCGACGCCAGGCCCGTCACCTACAACGCGTCCTACAGCTATGGATACCCGCGGGACCGCGACTGCTACGAAGCCCCCCGACGCCAGGTGATCGTCGTCCAGCCCCGCTGCGTCGAGCCGCAGACCGTCGTCTATTCCGCTCCCGCCTGCGCCGAACCCGACACCGTCACCTACGTGACGCCCGGATACGAGGCCCCGGCCCGCGTGGTCGTCGTAAACGAGCCCGAACAGGTGATCGTCGTCCGCCAGCGGCCCGCGGTGATCGTCCGCGACCGCGGCTACGTCGTGGTCCGCCGCCGCGATCGCGACCGGTGGCATGACCGCGACGATCGGCGCGACCGCGATTGATCGCACCCCACAGTTTTCTAGGCGGCCGGATTTTCCGGCCGCTTTTTTGTGCCCCTGCAACGAGAAGGTAACGACCACTCCGGACAGGATTGAACAGAAGGCAACGAAGGGAACGAAGACCGGGCAGGAGTTAGAATATGGGAGCTGGGAGGTAGGATGCGGTCAGCGGCGGCGGCTTGGCTCGATGTGGAGTGCGGTGGCCCGACACTACATTCCACACTTCTAGCTCCTAAATTCTAGCTCCTAACTCCTCTCTCCCCCATCCCTGTAAAGCTCCGCCCTCGTCAGCTCTTCAGCCGTTTCTCCCGCTCCCTCAATCCGTCACGTCGAGTTCGGGCCACTGCGCCAGCTTCCGATGCAGCGTACGCCGGCTGATGCCCATCAGTTCCGCCGCCCGGGTGCGATTGCCACGCGCCTTGATCAGCGCCTCGCGGAGGAGTCTGCGCTCATTCTCCTCGACTGAGAGCGTTGCCGGAGCCGAAGGCATCGCCAGGGAAGCGGAAGGCGTCGCAGCCGCGCCCGAGCCGGCTCCCGTCGCCCCCGAAGGAACGATCGCCGGAAGAAGCGTCGTCGAGCGATATTTCGGCTCCAGGTCGTATTCGGTCAGCTTCCCGCCCCGGTGCAGCACGACCGCATTCTCCGCAAAGTTGCGCAGCTCGCGGATGTTACCAGGCCACGGATACGTCTGCAGGGTCCGCAGCGCGCCGGGTTCGATCGCCGGGGGCTCCGTCGCGTTTTCCGCCGAAAAGACTCGGATGAAGTGATCCAGCAGAATCGGAATGTCATCGGTCCGCTCCCTCAGCGGCGGCATCTCGAT
The DNA here is from genome assembly GCA_021780625.1 of bacterium. The sequence goes on from JAJXYI010000623.1 coordinate 4,581, forward strand.
GCGCACGACGTTCAGCCGGAAGAAAAGGTCCTCGCGGAATTTTCCCTCGCGCACCATCCGCTCGAGGCTTCGATTGGTCGCGGCCACCAGGCGCACGTCGAGCTCGATCGGCTTCGCGCCGCCCACGCGCTCGATCGACTTGGTCTCGAGAAACCGGAGCAGTTTCACCTGCGTCGACGCCGAGATCTCGCCGATTTCGTCCAGGAACAACGTCCCTCCGTCCGCCATCTCGAACCGGCCCACCCGGCGCTCGACCGCCCCAGTGAACGCGCCGCGCTCGTGGCCGAAAATTTCGCTCTCCAGGAGATTCTCCGCCAGCGCCGCACAGTGCACCGCCACAAACGGTCCGCGGGACCGCGGGCTCGCCTGATGAAGCGCCTGCGCGATCAGTTCCTTGCCCGTGCCCGACTCGCCCTCCACCAGGATCGTCGCTTTCGAGGGCGCCACCAGCCGCACGCGGTCCAGCGTCTCCTTCAGCTTCAGCGAATGCCCCACGATGTGCTCGAAATTGAATTTCTCGTCCAGTCGCTCGTGCAGCCGCTTCACCTCCACCTCGAGGGTCTTGCTCTTCAACGCCCGCTGGATCAGCAGCTCCAGGCGCTCGATGTTCACCGGCTTCGTCAGGAAATCCACCGCCCCGCGCTTCATCGCCTCCACCGCCGATTCGATGCTGCCGTAGGCCGTCATCATGATCACCGCCGGCCGGTACGTCAGCGCCAACGCCTTGTCGATGACCTTCAAACCCGATTTTCCCGGCATGCGCAGGTCCGTGACAATCACGTCGAACTCCTCCGCATCCATCAGGTTGAACGCCTCGTCCGCGTTCGCCGCCACCGTCACGTCATAGTTGTCCAGGAGCGCCTGTTGAAGGCCCTCCCGGGTGTGCTTCTCGTCGTCGACGATGAGAACACTGGGCTGCATGGGCCGGCATTAGACGCGGAGTGCTCGGCGACCGTCAAGGCCGGAGGACTCCCCTCCCCGTCGCAGCCGCGCGACCTCCGGGTGCCGAAATCCTTCTGTTCAAGCGACGTATTCTCCGTTTTGTTGCTGGTTGATCGATCCGCCATGGCCTCCAAACGACATCCCTCCCTCGATCGCGTGCTTGGCCGTCTGGATAC
>JAJXYI010000488.1 GCA_021780625.1 bacterium
GGATTTGGGACGGAAACGGCGTATCCAGTAACTGGAGTCGACCGTCGTGGTTCGAGACCGGCCTGCTCTATCCGGAGGACTGGTCGGGCGCGGACTGGATCGCCAACGTGAAACTGGACGCGCTCGCGGCTGAGCACGCACTCGCACCGCGCCCCTTGTTTCGTGGCCTCGTGGACCTCTCGAAGCCAGTGCGAAGCGCACGCATCTACGCCTCTGCGCAGGGCATCTATCAGCTGTCGCTCAACGGCCGGAAGGTCGGCGATCAATTCCTCGCGCCTGGCTGGACCGAGTACCCACGGCGCACCCAGGCACAGACCTACGATGTCACCGCGCTCCTGCGCCCGGGACGCAACGTCATCGGAGCCGAACTGGGCGACGGATGGTATCGGGGAAAAGTCGGTCTCGGCTGGCGCCACGCCTACGGCGACAACCTCGCCTTGATTGCGATGCTCCGCGTGACCTTCACCGACGGCTCGACCACGATTTTCGTCACCGACCCGAGCTGGCGGTCCGCCGGTGGGCCGTTTGTCCAGGCCGACCTCCAGGATGGCGAGAGCTACGATGCGCGGTTCGAGCAACCCGGCTGGGAATGCCCCGCATTTGACGCCTCAAAGTGGCAGCCTGCCAACGTGATCTCGAGCGATGTGCAAAACCTCGTTCCCCAGCCTGATGAACCTGTACGGGCCACGGCGATACTGACCGCGCGCAGGCGCACCTCGCCCGAGTCAGGCGAATACATCTACGACCTCGGACAGAATCTCGTCGGCGTCGCGCGGGTCAGGCTGACTGGCACGAAGGGCCAGACGGTTCGCATCCGCTACGCCGAGGAGCTTTACAGAACCGGCCCCCTGCGCGGCCATCTTTACAGGGAGAATTTTCGCTCCGCAAAAGTGACCGACACCTACACCTTCGCACGGGACGGAACTGTGGTTTATCAACCGACGTTCACGCAACATGGCTTCCGCTACGTCGAGATTTCGGGCGCCTGCACGCCACCAGACACGAATGACGTGCAGGCAGTCGTCCTCGGCTCGGACCTGCCGAACACGGGAGACCTGCGACTCTCTAATCCGATGCTCGACCAGCTGGTGCGGAACATTCGCTGGGGACAGAGGGGCAATTTCCTGTCGATCCCGACCGACACACCGGCGCGCGACGAACGGCTCGGCTGGACCGGCGACATCAACGTCTTTGCCCCCACCGCGTGCCGGTACCAGGACACCCGGGCTTTCCTCTCGAAGTGGATGGATGACGTACGCGACAGCCAGCGCGTCGATGGCAACATCCCAGCAGTCGTGCCGCAACCCCGCGGCGAGTTCAACGCGACCGGCGTGGGCTGGTCCGACGCCTTCATCACCGTGCCTTACGCGGTGTGGCACGCCTCGGGCGACACACGAATCGTCCGGCGCAACTGGGACTGGATTCGCCGGTATTACGGTTTTGTATACGCCAGCGCCACGCGGGACGGCGACCTTCTGGAGCAGGGGCGAAGCTCCTGGTTCTCCGGCGACTGGCTGAACCTCGAGGGCGTGGACCGGCTTGCCGAGCACCGTGTCATCGCGACGGCGTATTTCGCCGAGGATACGCGCATGATGGCAGAGATGGCCGCGGCAATCGGAGACACGGCACACGCAGCCCGCTGGGCGGCGCTGGTTCCCAGGATTCGCGCGGCATTCGTCGCCGCCTATCGCAGGCCGGACGGCTCGATCACCATGGGCACGCAAACGGTCTACGCGATGGCGCTCGGCATGCACCTTATCACCGATCCGCACGAACGCGAACAGACTGCCGCCAAATTCGTCGCGAAACTGGCGGCGGACGATTTTCACCTGAAGACAGGCTTTCTGGGCACGCCCTGGCTCCTGCCGGCGCTCACGAGCATCGGCCGTGACGACCTCGCGATGCGGCTGCTGGACAACGAGGATTATCCGTCGTGGGGCTTCGAGGTCCGAATGGGGGCCACGACCATGTGGGAGCGCTGGAACAGCATCCGTCCCGACGGAACCTTCGGACCGGCGAGCATGAATTCGTTCAACCACTACGCCTACGGCGCCGTGGGCGATTGGATGTTCCAACACCTGGGCGGCCTGCAGGCGCTTGCGCCTGGCTTCAAGAAGGCGCGCATCGCACCGCTGATACGACGGAGCGGCCTGACCTACGCGCGATGCAGCCAACTGACCCCGTACGGTCTGCTGTCCTGCAATTGGAAACTCGTCGACGGCACCCTGACTCTCACGGCAACGGTGCCCGCCAATACGACCGCCGAAATTGTGGTCCCGGCGGCAGATCCGCACTTCGTGCAGGAAGGCCGCGTTCCCGCCGTGACCGCGGCCGGCATCGAAAAGTCGCACTTCGTTGACGGACACCTGACCCTGCTCGTCGGCTCCGGACACTACGAATTTACGACGACGCTGTCGCGGACCGCTTCTTCCGGTCAGGACAAGCCGTCGCCCTAACGCGGTCGGTCCCACACAGCCAGGTTGCCCGCGCGCACGACGGTCCGAATCCACGCCGATGGTCCGATTTCGCGTGGCAACGCCATGTGTGCTTTGCACCCAATTATGTGCGGATCGACCGTAGCCCCAGGCGATCTCGAATTTGGCAGAGTGAAATCGAGCACCGCCCCCTTGACGTAGGCTCCTGGACGATCGTGCCGGAACGGAGCGCACAGGTTCGCACTGCTCCAGGTCTGAAGCTCGGTGTAGTCGCAGGACAAAAGCAGGATCTGGTGAAGGGCCCAGGCCGTATGCCACTGCGTCGACTGGAGGTGACTGCTCATGTCGGGCCCATCCTAGCCCGGATCGGCGGCCCATTGGCAAGGTCGCCGCAGCACAGTCGCACCGCTATGGAACCCGCTAAATCGAGCTTTGCGATTGTTATCCCCCACATGCCCTGTTACCCGTCGCATCCCAGCCAGCCGGCCAACGCGTAAGCCCACGCACAGGCCGCCAATCCTGCCCCACGCCATGGACACGCCACCGCTCCCCCCTCCGCGTCGCGAAGACATTGACCATCTGAATCTGCTCTCCGTCTTCCACTACGTGGTCGGCGCGCTCGGGTTCTTCTTCGCCTGCTTTCCGCTCATCCACGTCACGGTCGGATGGATGATGATCCATCACCCGAACACGATGTGGGGCAATCAAGGGGCGCATCCGCCGGCGTTCGCTGGCTACCTCTTCATGATCATGGGTTCCATGTTCGTGCTCGCGGGCTGGGCGATGGCCGTGCTGACGATCGTATCCGGCCGGATGATATCGCGGCGGACCCACCGGCTCTTCAGCGTGGTCATTGCCGCGATCCTGTGCGTGTTCGTGCCCTTCGGCACGATCCTCGGCGTGTTCACGATCATCGTCCTCAGCCGCGACTCGGTCAGGCAGCTCTACTCGAACGGACGTCCCGCATAGGCCTTCGGCTTCGTCGGACGTCCAACGCCCATGGAAATCGAAATCACCACCCGCCGCGCCATCCGGATCTGGTGGTCGTTCACGTGGCGCAACGCCATCGCGACGTTGGTGACGGTCATGATCTCGATGGTGATTGGGTTCTTCCTGGGCATGGTGTTGGCTCTGGCGCATGTCGCACCGCTCGTGATACGACTGGTCGCGATGCCCATCGGATTTGTGATCGGATTGATCGTTACATACGTCCCGCTGCGCTTAATCCTCGGGATGGACTTCGGTGAATTCAGGCTCGCGCTGGTCGCCAGAGAGACGGCGGAGCCACCCGTGATCGTTCCACCGCCGATCGGCTGCTCGTCCCAGCCGCCTCCGATTCTTCGGGAGCCGGCCTCGTTTGTGTCTACTCGCACCGAGCAGCCCAAGGCGCCCGGCGACGCGCTGGAGCCGGCAGACTCGCAAGAGGCGCCATTGTGACCTCCAGGCGGCAACCAATTGCGGCGGCACCGGCCTCACGCCCGTAATACGATCCTAAGAAGCAGGAACAGAGCGAGCAGTCCGATGAGCGTTCCCAGGCCGATCAGCGCGCCGGAACGAATCGGCGTGGCCTGGAAACTCAGGCGCGGCCCCTTCGAAATCTGGAGGCGATCCCGAAGCCCGGTCACCCGCACGCGGTCCGGTGCATCGAGCGCAGCCTTGAACTCCAACACGGTCTGGAAACGATCCGCGGGCTTGCGGCGGAGGGCATGCAGAACGATCTCCTCGGCCTGAGTCGACAGCTTTGGATTGAGCAACCGCGGTGCCTTCGGGTCGCCGCTCAGTCGCGCGAATCCCGAAGCCCAGGGATCCTCCCTGCGAAAGGGCACCTCGCCGGTCAGCATCTCGTAAAGAATCGCCCCCACTCCATACACGTCGGCGCGCTCGTCGATCGAGCCGTTCCTTACCTGCTCGGGCGCCATGTACTCCGGCGTGCCAAAGGTCGGTGTGATCCACGCAAAGACCCCGCGCCGTCGCAGCGGGGGCGACGCGAGACCGAAGTCGAAAAGCCGGAATCCGCCGTCGCGACAGATCATGATGTTCGAGGGTTTCAGATCGCGGTGGATCACGCCCCGGCCGTGCATGTGGGCCAGTGCCTCGCAGATCATCGACGCGATTTTCAGGGCGTCGCCCTCTGGAAGCGGACGCATCCGGTCCATCACATGCGCCAGGGTCGAGCCTCTTAGAAACTCCATCGCGAGGTAGGGTCGACTCTTTCGTCCCTCGACGCGGTGAACCGTGACGAGGTACGGGTGATCAAATCGCAGCCCGGCCTCCTCCTCGTTTAGAAAACGCGCGAAACACGCTGGATCGCTCTCAACGCGGAGGAGCGGTATCTTGAGCGCGACTTCGCGGCCTCCCATCAACAGGTCCTCGGCCCGGTAAATGGTCGCCATGCCGCTTCGTCCCACCGTCGCACAGATCCGAAACCGTCCGTCAATCACCAAGCCCGGTTCGAGTTCGGGCTCATTGGACGCCACCAGGGTATGCCCTCCGTCGGGCACGTCCTTGAGTGAAGCGATGGCGGCAGGGTCGTTCGTGGTCATCGAAGTCGTCCGCCGTCACTATGCCCGAAGCTCGCCAACTCCGGGTAATCAACTTCGGCCTCAAACGCATAAAAAGCGTCTCAACGGAGCCCGACCGATGCTCCCCTGGCCCAAGGTTCTTCTACGTCATGATTGAATCGTCACGAGAGACAATCGATTCAGGGGGGCACCGGCTTTAGGTTGCGTGCGCTTATAAGTGCGCCCGGCGAGGTCCCGATAGCGCTGACAACCTTTCGCCTCTTGTGGCCAATGCTTCAGGCAGGTTTGATACCGCTCTGCTGCGCCGACACATCCATGCTCACCCAGGCAAACCAGTCCGACCAGGTCACGCTCAAGCTGCTCGGGCGAGGAAGCAGGCAGGTTTGAACAGAAGGTAACGAAGCGCTTGGTCGCGGATGCTCTCTAGGAATAGGGCAATTGCGATGAGAAATTGGGGGATTGAAATCCTCACCAATAACGAAACGCCATCCTGGCTACCCCGGCTCACCTCACCTCTCGACGCTTCATTACCTTCGTTTTCTCTCAACCGGTCTGATCCGGGGCGCTCGGATCAACCTCAATCCACGTCGATCGCCTTGCCACCCTCGCGCTTGTCGTAACTGCGGAAGGCGAAAAGGGTCTCGCTGTCCACCACGCCATCGGTCCGGAGGATCATGTCGGTAATGACCATTTCGATACGATCGACCGATTCGCACTCG
>JAJXYI010000176.1 GCA_021780625.1 bacterium
TCAGGAACTCCATCGTCAGCACCCAGTAACGTTTCGAGAGGTACGGCTCGAGGAACGGCGCCCAGACCGGCTTGAGGACCCAGGGCAGGTACATCTGGCTCGTGTAGAGGGCGATCGTCTCGTTCGAGTACCCGAGATTCTTATACATGATCGCCGAGACGATCGAGACGGTGGCGTTGGGGATGCCCATCGCGAGGTAGAGCGAGGGCACCCAAAACAACGGATGGCGCCGCCGGGGCGCCTTGCTGGCGGGCTGGTCGTGCATGCGGGGGGAGGGGATGAGGCACGTTGCGCAAATCGGGGTGGGAGGAAAGGCGACGGTCTGCTCTATCGGTTGACTATGCGGTCGTCCGATGCCTCCTCCGAGGGGTCATGGCCGCAAAGACGGCCGCGCGCGTCGTCGCGCCAGGGAGGGGCCGGGGCTTCGATTTCGACCGGGCGATTTGCCCCGGAAGGCATTCGCGCTAACTGTTAGAGTAACCCCTCCCTCGTGGAACTGCGGCCCGCGGCTATGCAGAAGTCATCCCCCGGGGATTCCCCCCGTTCGAATCCACTCACCATGACCCCGTCAACCGACGGCGGATCGGCTGCGGTCCGCCATCCCACCATGCGCGACGTGGCCCGGCAGTCCGGCTACCACATTACGACCGTGTCGAAGGCCATGCGGGACCTGCCCAGCATTCCCGAGGCGACGCGCCGGCACATCCAGGCGGTGGCCCAGTCGATGGGCTACGAGCGCAACCCGGTTTATGATGCGCTCAGCCGGTTCCGGCGGGAAGGCGATGTAAGCGGGGCGAAGCCCCGGATCGCCTACTTGGAGAACTTCGGGCTCGGCTCGGGATGCCCGCGGCCGAGCCACCTGGAGGCGGTGCTCGAGGGCGCACGCTCCCATGCCCGCCTGCTCGGGTATGAACTCGACGCGCTGGCGGTGGGCGAGGACGACCACGACTCCCGCAGCATCACGCGTCACCTCACGGAAAACCGGATCACGGGCGTGGTGATCGGTTACTTCCAGCCGGGCTTCTCGGAGATCGCGCTCAACTGGGACGAGTATGCGGTTGTGAAGATCGCATCGCGACACATGGAGCCGGACGCCACCGTGGTGTGCAACGACCAGCTTCGCGAGGTGCGCCTGGCGTTTCGCCGCCTGACGGCGCTGGGCTACCGGCGCATCGGGCTCGCGGTGGGCCGCTCGGACGAGGACGCCTGCGGACACCGGCATACGGCGGGATACCTGATGGAGGCCGCGTCGCTGCCGCCGGAGCAGCGGGTGCCGCCGCTGATCTTTCCCTACAACATGGCCGAGCCCGCGCTCGCGGCGATGATGGGCCGGTGGGTCCGCCGCAACTCGATCGATGCGGTGCTCTGCAATTGGCGTTACGTTTGGGACATGCTCGAGCACGCGGGGCTCGAGGTGCCGGGGCAGGTGGCCTGCGCCTGCCTCTGCCTGTGCAGCTCGGACCGCGAGGGCATGGCAGGCATCAAGCCGCGGCTCGACATGGTCGGCGAGCGGGCGGTCTCGATTGTCGTCGCCCAGCTCAAGTCCGGCGAACGCGGCCTGCCCGAATTTCCATCCTCGATCTATGTCCAAAGCTCCTGGCAAGACGGACCCAGCGCCCCTCCCCGCGTCTGAGCCGGGCACGGCTCCAGCGAAGCGGTACACCCTGGCGGACATCGCGTCCCGCGCGGGTGTGCACGTCACCACGGTGTCCCTCGCGCTGCGCGACCACCCGAGCATCCCGCCCGCCACGCGGGCCGCGATCCGCGCCGTGGCGAAGGAGCTGGACTACCAGCGCGATCCGCTGCTCGACGCTTTCAACTTCCATCGCTCGCGCATGACCCAGCGCTCGCGCACGCTCAACTCGGCGTTCGTGGTGCACGCCGGGGCAACGCGTTTCTTCGGGGGCAATCATTACCAGCCGCTTGTATACGCGGGAGCGAAGGCGGTCGCCGAGGCGCGTGGTCATTCGCTCGAAATCTTCGTCGTCGGGCGGGATCACCTCAGCCCCGCGCGACTGAACTCGATCCTCAACGCGCGTGGCGTGAGCGGCGTGCTGCTCTCGACCTTCGAGATCGACATCGGGGAGCTCGCCCTCGACTGGAATCAGTTTTGCGCCGTCAAGATCGAGTGCCTCCACCTCACGCCCAACCTCGACGCGGTGTCCAACGATCAGCTCCAGGTGGCGAGCCTCGCGATGCGCAACCTGCGCAAGCTTGGCTACCGCAGGATCGGGCTCGCCACCGCGCGAGAGGACCAGATGCGCCTGGGCGAATCGTTTGGCATGGGCGTGCTGCTCGAACAGGCGTCGATGCCCGAGGCGGAGTGCGTGCCGCCGCTCTTCTTCAGCCTCGCCGAGGTGCCCACGCTCTCCCGGAGGATCAGCGAGTGGATGAAGGAGGAGCGCGTCGACGTCATCATTTCCAACTGGAACGAACTGCTCGACATCTTTGCGACCGACGGGATCCGGCTTCCTGACGATGTCGCATTCGCCTCGCTCGACGTGCCCCCGGGCCTTCCGCACCTCGCAGGCGTCGTGCAGAACCACCGCCTCGTGGGGCAGCGCGCGATGGAGCAGCTCGCGATCATGACGGACGCGTACCAGCGCGGCGTGCCCGAGGCGCAGACGATCACTTACATCCCGGGCTACTGGAAGGCCGGCTCGACCGCGCCCGGGAGCAGCCACAGGCCTGCGACGAGGGAGCGCTGAGGCGCCTCATCTCGTCGAAAAAATCTCGCGACGCGATCCAACGCGCCGCCCGGCGGAGCCGTGTCGCGGAATGCGTGAGTTCGCGCGCGCCACCGAAGTCGAAGGCTACCGTTTGAGTGGCGCCGCGTTTGAGTCCGCGCGCCGCGACTCCCATTGATTCGCCCCGTTCTCGCGGAACCCCCGGCGTCCCACCAGTCGCTATCCCCTAAACTCGCAGCCTCCGCAGATCCCCTCATCCCCACAAGTTCAGGTCTTTCCCCCAAGTCCGCGCCCGCGCAAACGGGCGTGGCATTCCTAAACACAAACAAGTCCCATGAACTATCCGAAACCCACAAGCGAACCACGAGGCCGCTCCGCCCTTCCCCGGATGACCGCAGTGCTCGCTTTCCTGATGGCGGCGGGAGCCGCCTTTGCCCAGACGGCCACGACCGACGCAACCGCCGCCGCCGGCTCGTCCACGAACCAGGACGAAGTCGTCAAGCTCTCCCCGTTCACCGTGTCGTCGCAGCAGGACGAGGGCTACCGCGCGTCCAACTCGATCGCAGGCACGCGCTCGAACACGCCGATCAAGGACATTCCGCTGAACATCCAGGTGTTCACCAAGGATCTCGCCGACGACCTGCACATCACCAACCAGGTCGACCTCGAGCGCTACAACGCCGCGCTGGTCAATGGCGGCGCCGACATCCGCTCCGACAACCCGATTCAGCAGGCCTACAACGGATTCCTCTTCCGCGGTTTCGTGCAGAATTGGGGCCTCCGCGACGGCATCCGCGAGTACGATCCCGTCGACATGATCGGCGTCTCCCGTGTCGAGCTGGTCAAGGGGCCCGCGGCCCCGCTGTACGGCCTGACGTACCCGGGCGGCGTGATGAACGTCATCACCAAGGACGTCGACTTCCGACGCAACTTCGCCGACCTGGGCCTGACGCTCTCGAGCTACGGCGAGCGCCGCGCGACACTCGACGCGAACGTGTCCGGCAAGACCGGCTCCGGCACTCTCGGAGTGCGCTACAGCGCGGCGTATGCGGAAACCCATGACGACCGCCAGCACTCGGGCGGCCGCGTGCGGTTCAACCAGGTCGTCATGAACTGGCACCCGCTGCAGGGCACGGAGATCAAGTTCCTCGCGGAAAACGGCTATCGTTCGAAGCCGAACGGCCTGGGTTACTTCTCGCACGGCGAGTCCGACAGCCAGGGCAATGCGCTGGGCAACGGCTCCGACATTCCGCTGCAGATCGTGCATCCGAACATCCCGTGGTCCTGGAACTGGGCGACCGGCAACAACCGCACGATCGACACGCACCTGTACCGCGCCACGGTCACGCAGAACATCGGCGACAACCTCGTCGTCACGGCCTACGCGCAGTCCTCGACGCGCCTGAACGTCGACAGCAACGGCTGGGACGCCGCCGGCGGCGGCGGCAGCGCGGCGAGCTGGGACATGGGCTTCTCCTCCCAAGGCGGATTCGCCTCCGGCTGGATGACGCTCCCCAACGGCCAGGAGGTCATCCGCATGGGCTATCACTACCGCGACTGGCAGAACGCCATGAAGAGCTACGGCGCCACGGCGCTGTACAAGCTCAACTTCGACGTGATCAAGAACACCTTCACGGTCGGCGGCGCCGCATGGAAGGAGCTCTTCCACACGCACAAGTGGATCTCGCCCGGCAACACGACGAACCTCTGGGACATCCCGGTCGCGAGCGGCGTCGACCTCTCCGTGCCCGCGAATCCGCCGGCGGACTACTTCCCCGACCTCTCGCAGTGGAGCCACGAGAACAACTCGAACGACTACTACTTCGCGAGCTGGCAGGGTTCGCTGCTCAACGACCGCCTGCACATCAACGCCTCGGTCAACCGCACGAACCTCAAGCTCGTGCAGTGGGGTGATGGATACGCCTCGACCGTGCCGAAGACCACGATCCAGAAGAAGACCTCGCCGATGATCGGCGCGATCTACCAGATCACGAACGGCGTGTCCGTGTTCTACGTCCACTCGACCTCCCTGTTCCCGACGACCGACAAGAACTCCTTCGGCACCCAGATGCCCCCGGTGGTCGGCACCAGCAACGAGGGCGGCGTGAAGCTCGAGCTGCTCAACGGCAAGATCAGCGGCACGATCAGCTACTACGACATCAACGAGGTCGGTGGCTCGCAGACCGACTCCTCGGCGAACAACATGAACACCCAGATTTGGGACAGCCTCACGGCGGCCCAGCGGTTGGTGCAGTTCCCGGGCAAGACCCGCAACGACCTGCTCGGCGACCTCGTCCCCGGCGGCAAGCAGGAGTCGAAGGGCCTCGAGGCCGATCTCGTGCTCCAGCCCACGCCCGAGTGGCAGATCATGCTGAGCTACGCCAACAACGACGAGAAGGTCGTGACCTCCCTCAACCCGGCCACGATCGGCCAGTCGACGGCGGGCCACATCAAGGACCAGTGGGCGATGCTCACGAAGTACACCTTCCGCGACGGCTCGATGAAGGGTCTGTACCTCGGACTCGGCATGCAGGCGGCCGGGCGCGCGCTCCAGGACTACAATGTCCCCGGCGGGCGCTACAATCCGTCGACGTTCTACGCCGAGACCTTCGCGGGCTACCGGTTCAAGGCGGGCGGCTACAACCAGTACCTCCAGCTCAACGTGAAGAACCTGACTCGTCAGGACGAATACGTCGGCTGGCAGGCCACCGGTTCCGCCTCCGTCTATGCGACACAGCGCTACCGCGTGGGCACTCCGGTGACCTGGGCGCTGACCTATGGAATCGACTTTTGACCGTCTGATTCAGTAGTAATGGGGTTAGTCAGAGAGAGAGGGGTGGTGACGCCCCTCTCTCTTTTCGCTTTTCAGCCACCAGGCCATTTGCCCGCCTCCGCTCCCCCCGGATTCCCGCGCCGCCCACTCGCGCATGCCCTCCAGTCCCCCCGTCAAACGAAGCCTCCGATCGCTCGC
>JAJXYI010000089.1 GCA_021780625.1 bacterium
ATACCGGCGACCTCGGTGCGCTCGCCAACGACGTCGCCTTCCTGCCCACCTCCGCCGCGTGCGGCAAGATCCGCGGCGACTTCCTCAATCTCACCGCCCTCGTCTGCGGCAACCGCTTCGGGCGCCACCTGGTTCGCGCCGGCGGCTGCAGGCTCGACCTGGAGACCGAGCGGGCTTCAACGCTCCTCGACCGCCTGAAGACCGCCCTGGCCGACGTCGAACAGGCCGCCGCCTGGTTCTGGGATGCCGCCTCGGTGCGTAGCCGGTTCGAGAATACGGGCACCGTCTCCGCAGCCCAGGCCGCCGAGATCGGCCTCGTCGGCCCCGCCGCCCGCGCCTGCGGACTGGTCCGCGACGTTCGGTACGATCATCCGGCCGGCTGGCACCGACTCGCGCAGGCGCCCGTCGCGGTGTGGCCGAGCGGCGACGTCTTCGCCCGGGCCCGGGTGCGCACCCTGGAAATCCAGCGTTCCGGCGCCTTCCTCGTGGAGCAGCTCGCAGGCGCCCCCGGCGGTCCGACGCTCGAGCCCCTCGCGCCTCCCGCTCCGGACACGTTTGCCGTCGCCCTGGTCGAGGGCTGGCGCGGCGAGGTCTGCCACGTGGCCCTCACCGACCCCGCCGGACGTTTCCGCCACTACAAGATCATCGATCCCTCGTTCCACAACTGGATGGGACTCGCCCTCGCCCTTCGAGGGCAAGCGATCTCCGATTTCCCGATCTGCAACAAGAGTTTCAATCTGTCCTACTGCGGCTTCGATCTCTGATCGACCGCTCCCCCGCCATGTTCGTCGTCGACACCCTCTCCCATCGCCTCAAGCGCGGTTGCGAAACCATGGATTACCCCCGCGGCCCCGCTCCCGCGCTGCCCGACCGGCACGGCGGCGCATTGCGGGTCGACGCCTCCAAATGCGCGGAGGGATGCAGCGCCTGCCTGCCGGTGTGCCCGACCGAAGCGCTCACGCGCAAGGCCGGAGAGCCCGTGGTGCTCGACCTCGGCCGCTGCACCTTCTGCTCCGCCTGCGTGGAGGTCTGTCCTGAAAATGCCATTACGCACACCGGCGACCACCGCATGGCCGTCCGGCGTCGCGAGGACCTCGTCCTCGGCGGACCCGACGCCCGCGAACTCGTGCTCGGCGCGGCCCTCGACGAAAAGCTCCGCCGCCTCTTCGGACGCTCCCTGCGCCTGCGCCAGGTGAGCGCCGGCGGCTGTGCCGCCTGCGAGGCCGACACCAATGTGCTCGGCACCATCGGCTGGGACCTGGGTCGCTTCGGCATCCAATTCGTCGCCTCGCCCCGCCACGCGGACGGCCTGCTCATCACCGGACCCGTCACGCAAAACATGGAGCTTGCCCTGATGAAGGCCTGGGATGCGGTTCCCGAGCCCAAGCTCGTCATCGCCGTGGGCGCCTGTGCGATTTCCGGCGGCCCGTTCGTCGGCCATCCGGAGGTTCGAGACGGCGCCGCCTCCCTCCTGCCCGTCGACCTGTTCATCCCCGGCTGCCCGCCCCACCCCCTCACCATCCTCGACGGCCTCCTGCGCCTGCTCGACCGGCTGGAAGGGAACGAGTCCTCGGCACGGAAGGCCTAGGTCCGGACATTCGACTTCACCGACGAACTCGTCAGCCTTCCCGCGCAATCATGGCCCTGCCCCGCCTCCAATTGCTTGCTTTGCTCGGCTCACTCAATCGCGCGCACACTCCCCTGTGGCTCACCGGAGGAGTGGCGGTCGATTTTCTCGTGGGGCGCTGGACGCGGGAGCACAAGGACCTGGACCTGATCGCGCTCAGTCCGGACCGCGCAGGCCTTGAATCCGAACTCATCGCTCTGGGATTCCAGACGGTCTTCGACTCAGGCTGGAACACCCGCTGGAGTTTTCACACCGAGTCCGGACCGTGCTCCGACCTCGAGATCGTTTTCGTCGAGCCGCTCGCCCCCGACACCGGAACCCTCGTGATCGCTCCGAACGACCGCGCAGGCGCCCGGCCTGGGCGGTATCCGCTGCTTCCTTACGCCCTGGCCCCGGAACGGCGCGCCTGCATGGAAGGGATAACGTTCCGCGTCTGTTCGGCCGAATACGAATGGTGGGCCCGCCACCGCAGCGCCGCACTCGTCCCCGGTCGCACGCTCGAACCCAAGATCGCACACGACCTCGGCCTGCTCGAAACGCTCGTCCCCGCCGAACGGCGCGCCGCCCTCCTCGCGGGCATGACCTAGGCGGCGCTGTCGTCCAACGTGCCGGATAGAAGACCTTCGTTAAACCACGGTCACTCCGAGGACACGGACACGCCCCACTGACGATCCCCCCGGGAGTCAGGAGTTTCGGCCCAAGACCTCTGAGCTTTGAACTCTGATGTCTGTCATCCGTCTCCTAACCTCTGACTTCCGGCTCTCCCCGAGTCCTCTGTGCCCAGTCGATCAATTGAGGCTTATAGATGAAGTGCGGATTCAGAGCCCACTTCGGAGGTGAATCGAGTTGGATGCAAAGCCCGCGCGCTACTGCCTCCGCCCCAGGAGCCTTATCTATCGTTCAAATTTCCACTGCCTTGCTTAGGTTGAACTTTCCCCCGCGGTCGGAGGTCACTCTCCGAAACCGTCAATCGGCCCGATCTCTCGCGTTCTCGTACCGACCTCATACCTTGCGTCTATCCACATGGCCCCGATTAACACAGTCGTTTCAGGCTGCCCGAGTCGGAAGTCGGCGCCGGGAGGCGCCAGGCCGACCCACCGTCGCGCCGCCATCACGCGCGCTGGAATCTTCGGCGTTCTGCTTTGGCTGCTCGCCTTCGTGCTCGCCACCCCCGTGCTCGCGCAGCCAGTGGCCCCAAGCCCGGAGGACCTGCAGCAGCTCCGGGCAGATCTGCTCCGACGCTCGGCCACCTCGCTGCAAGCGGCCATCGCGACGCCCACGCTGTCGGTGGACCTCAGCACACGAGCCGAAGCCCGGGCCTTCTTCCGCACACTCTACGGCTTGTCCGACAATATTCCGATCCAGTGGACAGGCAGCCTGACTGGAACGCCCGGCACCTCCGCCACGGGCACTCCGGGAACCACCGCTGCGGCGTTCAAGGACGCCGTGCAGCTTCGCATCAATTGGTTCCGGGCAATGGCCGGCGTGCCGGCCTCGATCACATTCAACGATACCTACAGCTCGGCGGACCAGCAGGCCGCCCTGATGATGTCGGCCAACAACACGCTCAATCACAACCCGCCCTCCACTTGGCTTCTCTACACCTCCACGGGGGCCAACGCCGCGTCGAACTCGAACCTCAGCCTCGGCAGCGATGGCGCCGACGCGATCAGCGCCTACATGGTCGATTACGGAAGCAACAACGCCGAGGTCGGGCACCGGCGCTGGCTTCTGTATCCACAAACCCAGACGATGGGCACGGGCGACATTCCGGCCACCGGCAGCTTTCCCGCGACCAACGCCACGTGGGTGATCGATGGATACTATGGCACCACCCGACCCGCGGTGCGCGATTCCTTCGTGGCCTGGCCACCGCCCGGCTACGTGCCCTACGAGGTCGTGTATCCGCGGTGGTCCATCTCGTATCCCGGCGCAGATTTCTCCTCCGCAACCGTTTCGATGACCCGAAACGGGTCGCCAATCCAGGTTTCCGTCGCCGCCCCTGCCAACGGCTACGGCGAAAATACGCTGGTCTGGGTTTACGACGGACTCGACGCCAACACCGTCGAGACTCCGGCTCCGAAGCCTTCGGCCGACACCGTCTATGCCGTGTCCGTCAAGGGCGCCCTGATCAACGGCGTCAGCACCAATTTCAACTACAACGTGACGGTGTTCGACCCCGCCGTCGCCGGGCCCGGCGACGTGCCTGTATCCGTGAGCGGAACGACACAGCCCAGCGTGAATCAGCCGGCCGCCTACAGCGTGGCACTTCCGCCCTACTCCGCCAATTTCCAGTGGCGCACCGTCGCCTCCGCTCCCTTCACCGGGACTTACGGCGCCGAAGGCGGGCTGCAGGGAGTCGCCGCCCAGACGACCGGCACCTACGCGGTCGTCGACACCACCACATCGGCGGCCGGCTCGGCCTCCTACCACCTCGCACAACCGACGCTCGACACCCAGATCCTCACCCTTCCCGGCACCTACTCCTTCGCCTCGGGCCCGGCATCGCTCACCTTCGCGAGCCGGTTGGGGTGGGCATCCACCACCCAGACGGCGCACGTCCAGATCTCCCTCGACGACGGACAGAACTGGACCGACCTCTACACCCAATCAGGCACCAATTCGGCCGGCGAAACCAGCTTCGTGGCTCGATCCATTCCACTGGACGCCTATGCCGGGCTCACCTTCCAGATCCGGTTCACGTACACTTATGACGGCGGCACCTACTATCCGCAGACCGACTCGGGCGTGGGCTGGAATCTCGACCAGATCTCCTTCGCCGGTATCAGCAGCGCCACGACAGGTACGGCGTCCGCCATCCAGTCGGGCACGGGGTTCAGCTACACGCCGGCCTCCACCGCCACCGTCGGCCTCCAGGCCCGTGGAGTGCTCTTCGGCACCTATGGAATGGACTGGGGCACGGTCCTGCAGACCACGGCGCTGGCGACGGCGGGCACGCCTCCCTCCATCACGACACAACCGGCCTCGGTGACCGTAAAATCCGGCCAGTCCGCCTCGTTCTCCGTGCAAGCCGCAGGCACCGCGCCGTTCGTCTACCAGTGGTACAAGGACGGAACGGCGATCGCGGGCGCCACCTCGGCCACCCTCACGCTTCCCCCCGTGTCGACTTTCAGCGCGGGCGGCTATTCCGTCGTGGTCTCCAACGGCAGCGGTTCGGCCACGTCGTCCTCGGCCACGCTCACAGTCATCCCGGTCAACCATTTCCTCGCCATCTCGACCCGATGCTATGTCGGCACCGGCGACTCGATCGGCGTTCCGGCGTTCATTCTGAAGCAGGATGCCATCGTCCTGATACGCGCCGGCGGGCCGTCGCTGGCCAACTACAATGTGGCCAACGTCCTCGCCAAACCGAAGCTCACCCTGTTCGACGGCAACAGCATCCCGCGCCTGTCGAATCAGGGCTGGCAGAACGCGCCGGTCTATCTGAATGGCACGACGGTTGCAGCCAACGGCGACTATGGCACGTCCTACGACCTCAGCCAGATCTCGACGGCCGTAGGCGCCTACGCGTTCACGACCACGGACGACTCGGCGGTGGCGGTCAAACTTCCCGCGGGCGTTTACACCGTGCAGGTGACCGGAGCCGACGGCGGATCCGGCAACGCGCTCGCCGAGGTCTACTTGTATCAGCCCTCCACCGACACAGCGACGGGCGACCGCTTCTCCGCGATCTCGACGCGCTGCTACGTCGGGACGGGCGACTCGATCGCGGTCGTGGGGCTTTCGATACAGAAGAGCGCAAAGGTCCTGCTTCGGGCCGTGGGTCCCTCCCTGGCGGCCCAGGGTGTATCCGGAACCATCGCAAAACCCAGCATCACTCTCTACGACGGCAAGGGCAACGTGATCGCCTCGAACACCGGCTGGGAGTCCGACGCCGCGCAGGCCACCCTGATCGCCCAGGCGGCCGCCGCCGTGGGTGAATTCCCGCTCACCTCGCCGGACGACTCCGCCCTGCTCGTCACCCTGCCCGCAGGACTCTACACCGCCCAG
>JAJXYI010000676.1 GCA_021780625.1 bacterium
TTCCGATCTGTGAATCGCGAGCGACTTGGCGTCGCCGATGTTCGCCAGGTGTGAAAACAGCTTGAGCGACTCGATGAAGGTTCGACCGGCCTCGAAGCCTCCCTTGACGCCGAAGCCCAGGAGGCCGCCGAAGCCGTTGGTGAGGTATTTCTTCGCGGCGGCGTGGGACGCGCAGGACTTGAGGCCCGGGTAGTTGACCCACGCGACCTTCGGGTGGCTGGCGAGCAGCTCCGCGGTCTTCATCGCGTTCGCGCAGATGCGCTCCATGCGCAGGTGCAGGGTCTCAATGCCCTGCAGCATCAGGAACGCGTTGAAGGGCGAGATGCAGCCACCGATGTCGCGCAGGAGCTGGAGGCGCATCTTGAGGATGTACGCGACGTTCGCGCCGCCGGCCGGAGGGAATGCCTTGAAGGCGTCCCAGTGCACGAGCCCGTGGTAGCTCGGGTCGGGCTTGGAGAAGCCGGGGAACTTCCCGTTGCCCCAGTCGAAATTGCCGCCGTCGACGACGATGCCGCCCAGCGAGGTGCCGTGGCCGCCGATATATTTCGTGGTGGAATGGACAACGATGTTGGCGCCCCACTCGAAGGGCCGGTTGAGATAGGGCGAGAGGCAGGTGTTGTCGATGATCAGCGGGACGCCGGCCTCGCGGGCGATGACGGCGACCTCGGCGAACGGGAAGATGTTGAGCGCGGGGTTTCCGAGGCCCTCGCCGTAGAAGGCCTTGGTGTTCGGGCGCAGCGCGCGGCGGAAGGAGTCGGGATCGTTGGCGTCCACGAACGACACCTCGATGCCGAGCTTGGGAAGGGTGTAGTGAAAGAGATTATACGTGCCGCCGTAGAGCTGGGAGACGGACACGATGTGGTCGCCGGCGCCGGCGATGTTGAGGATTGCGTCGGTGATGGCCGCCTGGCCCGAGGCGTGGGCCAGGGCGCCGGAGCCGCCCTCGAGCGCGGCGACGCGCTGCTCGAAGACATCCGTCGTCGGATTCATCAGCCGTGTGTAGATGTTTCCGAGTTCCTTGAGCGCGAACAGATTCGCGGCATGCTCGGTGTCGCGGAAGACGTAGCTGGTCGTCTGGTAGATGGGAACGGCTCGCGAGCCGGTGGTGGGGTCCGGGGTTTGGCCGGCGTGGAGGGCTTTGGTACCAAGTCCTTGATAACTCATGGCGTTCGAACCCTTGCCAGATTCCGCCGCGGGTCAACCCGGTGCTGATATCACATCGTCCCGCTGCCGGGCGGCTCCGGAGGGAGGATTTACAGGGATGGAGGGGATGGAAGGGATGGGGGTGAGGCGAAGCCGCGGACTGATCTTCGATTGATTCGCTGACCGCAAAGCCCATTCGAGTTCTTGGTACCGTGCGTTTCTCTGTGCCTCTGCACAGGGACAGAGTGATGGGTATGTCATTCGATACAGGGATACCCGCCGTCCCAGCCGAACCCCCATCCCTTCCATCCCCTCCATCCCTGTTAACCCTGTATTTCGTTCCCGCTGACCGGGGAGCTCAGGCGTCGCGCGTGAATTCGCCGAACGCGGTGACGACGGGGCGCCCCTGGCCGTAGCACCAGTTTTCCGGCGAGAAATCGGGGGTGTCCCGGGGTGTGCGCTCGTTCAAGCCGGCGAACAGGGCCTGGAGTTCCCCTGGCGAAAAGTAGCGAACGCCGGCCGCGTAGGGCACCGGCTCGGGGGAACAGTCGGTGGTGATCAGCAGCCGGCCGCCGGGTTTGACCACGCGGTGAAGCTCGGCCACCGCGCGGTCGACGGCGGGGATGTGCTCGATCACCGACAGGGCGACGACGGCATCGAAGGTGCCGTCGGGATAATCGATCGCGGTCGCGTCCAGGGCATGAACCGTCACGCCGGCTGCGCGCATTGCGCGGGTCCAGGTGAAGTAGAAGGCTTCGGTCGACTTCCTGGGGGCGAGTCCGACGCGCCGCATCAGACTCTTGGTCAGGCGCTGGCGTAACAGGTCTGTGGCGACGACGGAAGCGCCGCGCCTGGCCAGATAGGCGGCGAGGTAGGTGTTGAACGCACCGACGTCGAGCACGCGGGCCCCGGTGGGCAATCCCTCGAGCGCGCCGAGGATCTTCCAGAGTTCCCAATCGCGCATGCGCAGGGGAGTGCGGATGGAGGGACCGACGATCGCTCGGACGCGGGCGTCGTATCCGTCGAGGACGGACTGCGCATCGCTGGTGAGTTCGCGGCGTCGGAAAAATTGCATGAAGCGCTGAGTTAGGCCGGAGAGCCGCGGAAAATCACGCAAATGTTTCCAGGCGCCGTCAGGCCCAGACCGTCACAATCAGCTGGCGTTCGTGAGCCGCCCGCCGGTGTTCCCACAGGTAGAGGCCCTGCCAGGTGCCCAGCAGCAGGCGTCCGTCGCGAAATGGGATCGTCTCGGAGGTGCGCGTGAGGGCCATCTTGATGTGGCTGGGCATGTCGTCGTCGCCCTCGAGCGTATGGGTGAAGTGAGGATCGCGCTCCGGGACGAGCCGGTCCAGCCACGCCTCGAGGTCGTGGCGCGCGCTCGGGTCGGCGTTTTCCATGATCACGAGCGACGCGCTGGTGTGGCGGCAGAAGACGTTGACGAGGCCCGCCGACGCTCCGCTCTGTGAGACGAGACGCGCCACCTCGTCGGTGATCTCGATCATGCCCTGGCCGCGCGTGCGAATGGTGACTGTCTCCTGGTGGATCATCCTAAATTCGGCGATTGAATGGAACAGAAGGCAACGAAGGGAACGAAGAACAAACCGCTTACCACAGAATTGAGAGCGTTGATTGATTCACCGTATGGCTGAGTGATTTTCGGCTCGGTGATAACGGGTAATCGCTTGGCTTGGCCTTCTTTGTTATCTTCGTTTCCTTCTGTTCACTGCGTTTTTTGGGATCATGCAGCGTTCAGACGAAGCGAAGGGCGCGGGGAATACAAGGCGGGGCAAAAGAAGCGAGAAGCGGGGAGAATCTAGAATTTAGGAGCTTGAATCTAGGAGGAAACCACCCGCGTCCTGCGCCCTCGGCGCGCTGGATGCATTCTCGATTCTCGCTCCTCACTGCTCGCTTCTTCCTCAGCCCGGTCACGCCGCGCGGTCGGTCGCTGCGCCGGTCGGGATGCCCAGTGCCTTGATCTTATAGGCGAGGGTGCGCGGACTGATGCCGAGGATGCGCGCGGCTTCGCGGCGATTTGAGGCGACCCGCGCGAGCGTTTCGCGGATGAGGCGGGCCTCGACCTCCGCAACGCTCGCGCCGGCCTCCACGGAGAACAGCGTGCGGCCTGCAGTGGACTGGGCGCGTTCAGGAAGGGGAGGCGCGAACTCGGGGCCGATCGAGGCTTCGCGCACGGTGACCATGAGCCGCTCGATGAGATTGCGCAGCTGCCGGATATTGCCGGGCCAGGGGTGACGGGCGAGCGCCTCCAGGAATTCCGGGCTGAAGTGCTTGCGGCGGCGTCCGTGACGCGCGGAGAAGTGCGCGTTGAACGACTCGACCAGCGCCGGGATGTCCTCGGGGCGCTCGCGCAGGGGAGGGAGGGCGAATTCGACGATGTTGAGCCGGTAGAGAAGGTCTTCACGGAAGCGGCCCTCGTTGGCCCAGCGGGCCAGGCTGCGGTTGGTGGCGGCGACGATGCGCACGTCAGCGCGCACGGGTCGGGGGCTGCCGACGGGTCGGAAGACGCCGTCCTCGAGCACGCGCAGCAGGTCGCCCTGTCCCTTCGGACTGAGGTCGCCGATCTCGTC
Organism: bacterium; assembly: GCA_021780625.1. Next base: position 3,729 of record JAJXYI010000676.1, read on the forward strand.
GAGGAACAGGGTGCCGGCCGCGGCCGACTCGAAGGCGCCGGGCCGGTCGGCGACCGCGCCGGTGAAGGCACCGCGCACGTGGCCGAAGAGTTCCGATTCAATCAGCGTATCGGGCAGCCCTGCGCAATTGATCGCGACGAACGGACCCTGCCGGCGAGCGCTGCGGTCGTGGATTGCGCGGGCGACGAGTTCCTTGCCCGTGCCGCTCTCGCCGGTAACCAGAACGGGCACGTCGGTGCCCGCCACCTCGATCACGGTGTCGGCGATGCGGCGCATCTCTGTGCTCGTGCCCACGAAAATGTCGGGCGCCGCGCGCCGCTTCAGGCTCTGCCGTAGCTTCGGGTCCTCGGCCACCAGGGCCTGGCGCTCGAGCGCTCGCCTCACCGCCGCAAGCAGGGCCTCGCGCTCCACCGGCTTCGGTAGAAAATCACGGGCGCCGAGATGCATCGCGGCCACCGCGTCGCCGACCGATCCGCCCTTGCAGCACAGGATGAATTCCGTGTCGGGCGAGAGCCCCCGGACCCGGTTCACCAGGGTCGTCACATCCACATGCCCCGCCTCGTAGCCGACGACGGCGAGATTCAGCGCCTCGGATGCCGCGTAACGCTCGACGTGGGCCTCCGTGCCCGCGGACAGCACGCGGTAGCCGATGTCCTCGAGCAGCGACGAAAGCTGGGCGAGTTCCCTGGGTGAGCGGTCCAGGACGGCGATAGTGATATTGGAAGGGATCAAGCCGGCGGAAGATGCAAATATTGCATCGCATGGGAAGATAATATTGCACCAAAAGCCGCCTGCCACGTCTCCCGCGATTGCGGTGGCCGGCGTGGGTTAAGCGGGAAGTATCCGATTTTCAGTGACTTCCGGTCCAACGGTCCGGCGTGGCAGGGAATAAGCAGGCTTGGAGGGCGTGACCCGGAATCCATCCCTGCAGGCATCTGCCTCGCCGGGCGCCCTCGACGGCGCCGCGGGCGGATCCTGCGCGCCCGCGAACGGGCGTCCGGGACTCCTGCCTCTGGTTACCTCCCGAGACACGAACGCCGCGCCCAGTCGTGGTGTCGATGCCGCGCGTCCGCCCACCCCGGCGGCGCACAAGGGGGAGGACTGTTAGGCCCGGAATCCTCCGGCCCCGTCCCATCCCGCCGCCACTGCCCGCCGCCCGAAAAGGGGGCCGGGCGCGGTCGCACTTTTCTCCGATGCACACCAAGGAAATACCGGGACCCATCTACGCCGGCGGCGCGGCACTTGCCCTCATGGGCGGCTGCATCAACGCGGTGGGTCTCATCAGCCTCGAACACCAGGCGCTCAGCCACATGACGGGCATGACGACCTACCTGGCCATCTACCTCGGCACGGATCAGGGAAATCTCGTCGTGCGGGCGATCGCGATCATCGCCTCGTTCTTCTTCGGCGCGGCGGCGAGCGGCTTTGCGCTGCGCCAGAGCTCGCTCCTGATCGGCCGGCGCTACGGCGCGATCCTCGCGGCGGAGTGCGTGATGCTGCTGCTCGCCACGCATTACCTGAACCACGATCTGTTCGCGGGCTACTGCTTCGCCGCGATGGCCTGCGGCCTGCAGAACGGCATGGTGTCGAGCTACAGCGGCTCGGTCGTTCGGACGACCCACGTCACGGGCATGGTGACCGACATGGGCATCGCGTTTGGCCAGGCGCTGAGGGGACGGACGGTCGAGTGGACGCGGTTCGGGCTGTACGGCGTGCTTTACTCGGGGTTCCTGGGCGGAGGCGTGTTGGGGGCGGTTGGATACACATACCTGGGGTTCAACACGCTGCTGATTCCCGCGGCCCTTGCGGGGTGCACGGGGCTTGGCTACGCGGTGGTCAAACACATGGAGCGCCGACGCCGGAGCGAGCGCAAGGCCCTGGCCGCGGCCGCGCTGGCAGCGGGGGCCG